>CANJJY010000024.1 GCA_947474445.1 Oligoflexaceae bacterium | reverse complement strand
CGGCGGCTTCGCGAATGAGTCCACCTTTTTCCAAGATATTGATCGATTCTCGCATCAGACCGAGCGATTCGAGGATTTTGGCGCAAGCGCGTAAATTGCCTTCTTTGTAGAGTTTCTGGGCGTGGCGATAAGATTTTTTTTCTGATCGAGTCAGCTTAAGGCGATCTGATTTGCGTTTTCGTTGAGCGCTGCGGGCACGACCGGCCAAACTGGAATTGACCATTTGCCAAACCAGATAGACGATGACGATCACGATGATGAGGGCAGCGATCAGGGTTGATTCCCGCATACGACCAAAATCCTCCACGACTTATACTCTATCGGTTAAAATCGAGTGGATTTGAGTCGAATGTAAGAAGCTTATCGATGGATTCGTAAGATCTTCGGAGGCGGCTGGACTTAAATTTTATAGCCAATCCAAACTTGGGTATAAGAATCTTTCACCAAGCGATTGGCTTCTTCTCCATTTTCATCAAGAATCGTTTGCACTCCGGGCGTATAGGTTTGGGTGATTTTCAATTGAAAGCCCATGCCCAGTTGAATCACAGTACCGAAACCATAGTTTGGAATGGGAAATAGGGTTTGAGAGCTGCGGATTTTATTGTCGAGAAATATGATTTCATTATGAAA
Organism: Oligoflexaceae bacterium; assembly: GCA_947474445.1. Taxonomy (GTDB): domain Bacteria; phylum Bdellovibrionota_B; class Oligoflexia; order Oligoflexales; family Oligoflexaceae; genus Oligoflexus. The sequence goes on along the minus strand of CANJJY010000024.1, from coordinate 20,083 downwards.
CTGCCGACTGGCAACCCCACCAAATACAAAAGGAGAAATGAGACCGTTGTAGGGAATGATAGTGAGATCGAGAGAGTTGGTGGTACTCTCACCATAGTCTTTGAACGGGAAGTAGACGTATTCATCAGCCTTTGCGCCTTCCGAACGCTTCAGGCCGTCCTTGTGCTCAAATGATCGCCGATGGGTGAGCCCGACCAAAAGGTGATCGCCTAAGGCCAAAGAAATATTAGCGCTGATGGCATTATTTCGATACTTTTCAAGAGCGTTGGAGGTATTTTCGGCGGAACCCGATAGACTTATGCTTACGGCAGCCCACAATGGTTGGGTCGCGAGGGATAGTAAGGCGATGGGGATCCAGTTCCTGAACTGTGGAAAAAACGGGCGAAGGCTCATAAATCCACTCCTATTGCTGCGGGCAGCTGGGCGAGATCACCGGCCCACCGCGCATAGCGAGCAGGCCTCAATGTCATTATAGCATGTGCGGTCTTGAAAGACAGACGGGTCAAAGAATTGGCAGAAAAGGAGGAGCCATTGGAGAAGCCTTTTAGACCTTGTGTAGTGGCGGTCATTCGAGATGCGAAAGGTCAGGTGCTGGCAGGCGAGCGCAGTGATCGACCGGGGGCCTGGCAATTGCCTCAAGGGGGGATCGATCCCGGTGAAGAGCCTGAAGAAGCCCTGATGCGTGAGCTGCAGGAAGAAATCGGATCGGATGGATTATGTATCAGGAGTCGCAGTGGCGATTGGATACGCTATAATTTTCCTGAGACCGTGAATCGAGAGATGCTGCAAGATTTTCAAGGTCAGCAGCAGATCTGGTTTTTGCTCGAATTTTTGCCGGGCAAGGGGCCCGATCTTTCGCTGTCCGATGGTGAGTTTCGCGATGTCAGGTGGATGAAGCCGCAAGAATTAATTGAAGGCATCGTCGAATGGAAGCGCGAGGCCTATCGTCTTGGATTCGCGGCGCTCGGTCTCCTGAATTGAGGGAAGTCTATGGCTCGTCTCAGCATTTTTAATATGGCATTTGGTTTTTCGGTGCTCTTTTTTGCAGCGTGTGCCGGTGCTTTTATTTCCTTTGATATGACACAAGCATTTTTACATGACCCAGCCCAACTCAATAGCTGGCAGTTGTCACTTTTAAAGAGCGCGCATGGACATAGTAATCTGTTTGGGGTTCTGCATATCGGTCTGGGTTTAACTCTTCCCTATTCGCCTCTTCCCCAACGCTCTAAAATTGCGCAAACCGTGGGACTCGCGATGGGTGTGCTGGCGATGGGGCCTGGCATGATCATACGAGCGTTTGGAGGAGCCAGCGATTCCTTCGACGTCATTGGACTCTGTATCGGCACCGGGCTTTCGCTGGCGCTCGTCACTCTTGCGACGCATGCCGCTGCGCTTTTCTATAAAACCCTCCGCGCCTAGGAGAGTCGAATGCCGAAACGAATTGTCAGTCTGGTGCCTAGCCTCAGCCAGACTCTGGTGGAATGGGGACTTCGAAGTGAGCTAGTCGGCTGCACTCAATTTTGCGTTTTGCCCCCTGATTTGCATCGGACGGCGCAAATTGTCGGCGGGACAAAAGATTTTTCGCTTGCCGCCATTCGAGGGTTGAGCGCAACTCATATTATTGCCAATCAGGAAGAAAACCCTCGCGAAGCGGTATTGGAGCTGGCCGAAGAAAGGTCCGTGCTCGTCACGTTTCCTCGCGGTCCTGCCGATGTCCCGCAGATGATGCGGGATATTGGCCACTTCCTCGAGGTTCCCGTCCTCGCTGAAGCGGCGGCACGAGAGGTCGAAATCGGTCTTGATAAGCTCACGCACCTCGCTGTGGAAAGCCGACGCTATCTCTACTTGATTTGGCGCGACCCCTATATGCTGGCTGGACCAGACACCTACATTTCCCGCTTACTCGCCCACGGAGGCTGGACCAACGCCTATACTGGACCCGAACGTTATCCCTCTCTCAGCCTCGAAGCGATGCGAGAATGTCGGCCGACGCATATTTTTCTCAGCAGTGAGCCCTACCCATTCAGGCAGCGCGATGCCCTGCGATTACGAGAACAATGGAAGGAGGCGCCACCCCTTTTTAAGGTGGATGGAAGGCTTCTGTCTTGGTACGGAAGTTCAACGATTGAGGCGCTGCGTGCCCTTGAGGAAAACCCCGGGATCATTGCCGGGAAATTAGGTCAGGCTTGCTGAAAGAATGCTCTAGCTCACTTTAAGGCTGTCCATGATCTGCTGCGCCTTCAAACGTTCGTCTTCATCCTTAATAAAGCGAAATTGGCGACGACCTTGGATGAGTTCGAGGAATTTCTTCTTGTCTGGAACAATCAGGAGAAGCTCTTTATAAGCATCGCGGACCCGCATGCCGCGGTCGATGAAACCGTGCAGCTCATCGATGGAAAAGGGTTTTTTCAGGTATCCATCAGCTTTCTCATCGACAGCTGTCACTTGGTCTTCATCAAGTAAAGCACCGCTGACAAGAAAGACTGGTATAGAAGGGTCGTGATTTTTGACTTTTTTCATCAGCTGAATGCCGTCCATTCGAGGCATTTTGATATCGCTGATGACCAGATCGATCTCTTTGTCTTTTAGTGAATCGATAGCTTCTTGGGCGTTTTTGACGACGATTACGCGAGAAAAAAACTTATTCAGATGAATCTTGAAAAACTTCAATAGGGTATCATCGTCGTCAACGACTAAGATGTAGGATGAACGGTTGTATATTCGATCCTGGATACTCATAGAAGCTCCTATACCGCGACTCAACTGGAAACGATTACTTAATGGCCATCGGCAAAATCGAAGCAAACTTTATGCTTTGCCTTGCATCGGGCCAGGGCCCTGGGTCTCAACGCTCGTATAAGCGGCTGTCTCGAATCGATTGAATCTGGATTCTTGCCATATTCTTAAGTTCGGACTCGTCGTCTCGAGCCTGAAGAACATCATAAAAGAGTTGAAGCGCGGCTGTCTTGTCTTTGAAGTCTTCCGTCAAAAGGAGGCCGAGATGATAACGAGCAAAGGGATTTTGAGGGTCCAGACTCACGGCCTTTTCTAAGGCTCCTCGCGAGGCTGTCATGCGACCCGTACGTCGGTAGAGTAAGCCGAGGGCTAGCTGGCCGTCAACGGCCAGGGGGTCGAGTGAAACGGCCTTCTGCAGATCGTTTTCGGCCAATGCGAATTCACGACGCAAAATCGCCAGGTGAGCGCGATTGATGAGAGCCGGGACAAAGTCTGGATTTTCGGCGAGAGTTCTCTGCAGCCAGGTCTGAGCCTCGGCCGATCTTCCGCGGCGCAAGGCTGTAATCGCGAGAATATTGAGCAATCGAGGATCGTCTTTACCGCTGTCGAGACCTCGTTTGGCGATGAATTCGGCGAGTTCAATTTGATTCTGTTGCAAATAAGATTGGGCCATCGCCGCATAGGCGGGTATAAAAGCCGCATTCTTCTCGATCAAATCGGCAAGGATATCATGTCCCTTCTTTCGATTTTGACTCTGAATGTAGGCCAGTGCCAGCGCATAGCGATAACGAAATGTCTGCTCGATGGAAGGCTTTTCTTGGTCATCGAGAATCTGCCTGATCGAACTGAGATAGTCGAATGCCCGTTCAGAATTATTTTCCGCGAGATAAATATGGGTGAGTTCAAGTTGGACGTCGATATGCTTAGGCTCATCGCGGAGGAGCGTCATATAAAGATCTTTGGCCTCGGCACGTCGACCAATCGCAAGAACATTGCGTGCATGTTTGAGTCTGTCCTCAAAGCTACCCTGCGCTGCATCGGGTTTGAGGTTGGATAGGATTTTCCTCTGCTCTTCACCGGTCGGCGCGTTCTTATAGAGTCTTTGCCAATCAAAAATTTCCTGGGCAGGCATGGTATTAGGATTAGTGTAAGCCGGCAAAGCCGTGGCCGATTTTGCCGCGAGTTGAAACACGGGCGTCGGTGCGGGTGCAGAAGCTAAATCAAGCTGGTCTCGCTCGCGCGTTGTTTCACAAGCGACGAGGCTCAGCGTCAGGAGAAGTCCAGAGGTCCGGTGCCACATCATCAGTGACTCCATTGGTAAGGTTGCGAGGGACCGAGTGAAGTGGGGATTTCTACCGCGGAGGTCAGGCCTTGATCCGTATCCTTGGCCTTGTATCCGGCTACCTTCATCGCTGATCGCTCGATCCAGAGACTGTCTTTGTATCGATGCGGCTCTTTTTGTCGAGCCATGAGGTTTTGGCTAAAATACTGTTGAGCGAGTCCCTGCCAGCGTTGAGCTTGATCTTTTAGTCGTCCTGCCTCTGATTCGGGGATAGGGTATTTGCTTCGCGCCACACTTGATTTGACGACTTGAGCCATGTTATCGGCCGCTTGACCGGCCCCGTAGCGAGACCGACTTGCCCACTGGGGATCTTGAGTCTGGATCGCCTTGTTGTAGGCTTCCAGGCACTTTTCTAGACGTAGTCCTTTGGCTTGCACTTTAGGCGCCAACTCACTCGATTCATCCAGTTCGAAGGCCTCGTAATTGCGTCGCTCGCTTTCAGCTAACTGAAAGTAGGCTTCGCCAGCAAGGGATCGATAGGTATCGAGGTCCATATTCTCCTGTTTTTGATTAGCTTCTTGCGCGATTTCGCGGAAGAGCTGGAGAGCTGTCGTCAGATCTCCCTTTGCTGCATGGAGCCTTGCCGTTAGAAGCTTGATTTGAAGTTTGCTTCCTACTTGCCGCGCTAGCTTTTGCGATTTTTGAAGGGCACTGAGCGCCTCCTCCCAACTTTTGGCCTGAGTGAAGGCGTCGGCCGCACGCAGCAGCGCATCTTTGCGGATCGTGTCGTCTTTCGCCAAATTGAGCGAGATTAAAGCAGCTTGACCGGCTGTCTCAAAATCTTCTTCCGCGCGGGCCAAATCTTCAGCCCGTTTGAGGCTCTCTCCTGTCTTCGGATATTGAGGAAAGCGCTGGCCGAGAGAAAGATAGTTCTGAGCGGCCGTAGCAAAGTGCAATTGATATTCGAGAGAGCGAGCCTTCAAGTAAAGCATATCAGCTTCCCGTCTTTTAGGGCCCCTTGCTGTGAGATAGGAATCAGCGGCGCGATAGGCATGAATCCATTGGCCGGCGATAGCTAATAGAAAGGCGCCATCGCGATAGATCGTGTCGCGATCTGGAACGGCAGGAAATTCGTCACAGACTTTCAAAAGGAGGGTGCCGGCTTCGGCGACCTGTCCTTTTTTATTGAGATCTTCACTGGCATCGCGGGCCGCTACGGAAAGTATACTGTGAAGTTCCTCGCGGAATTCTGTGCCGAGCTCCTGCCAGTTTTCCAATTTGAGGTAGTTGCGAACCAGTTCAAGAACTTCATGGGCCTGGCCGGTGCGGATACGCGCTTGAACCAGTCCACGAATGGCCAGGGTCCTCTGCGCGGCGCTTGGTTCTGATAGAAGGGTACGATTCCAGTATTTTTCGGCTTGTTTGAAATCATTGACGTCGCGATTTGCTGAGGCAGCAAGAAGCAGCAAGTCATTGGTATAGGGACGATTGGGAAAGCGATCAGCGAAGGCATCGATGGTTTGCTCAAGGCGTCGGAGACGCTCGACGACGATCGGGTCTTTCTGAGGATCACCCCGGCCCGTGAGACTCTTTTGGAGGGATTCACGCCATAGCTTTTCTCGAACTAAGCTTTGATGATAGTAAGCAAGCTCCAGATTTTGGGGCGATACTTTGCGCTGCTTGAACTCTTCGTATGCCTGATCGGCAAGAGTCAGCTGGCCGCCAAAATAGAGGCTGTGCGCGCGTCTCAACTGCCAGTTTTCAGATTCTTTGTTCTGCGGGTCAAAGCGCAGGAGAGTGTCGTAGTAAGTGGTGGCCGTGCGAAAGGCGATGGCCTTATCCTGAGTCATTCCCTGTTCATAGTAGGTCTGTGCGAGAAGCTGGGTAGCGGCGAGAGCTTTCTCTTCCATACTTTTGATGGCATCAGGGTAGGCTTGGTGTTGCGCGCGCCAGAGACTGGTGGGCGAGAGCATGAGAGACAGCCGCTCCCATGTTGCTAGATAGTCTTCCTCGCGTCGCTCTTCCTTGTACGCATCGGCGAGTAGTAGCAAGATGTCGGGCATTTCACGAGCCTGAGGATAGTGTTCGACCAAAAACTGGCCGATTTCAAGCAAGCGATCTTTGGTCGGCATACTGCGCAGGCGACTGACGATTCGAAGGCCAATGGTACCGGCAAAAGGACGGATCATATTTTTTTGCAAAACAGCCTTGGTCTCGCGCATGCGATCGAGTTCAAAAAGAGCATCACCCATCAACTCACTGGCGTCTTGCTCAATGCGGCGCTTGACGCTCAACTGGTGAAAAGATCGGCCTGGTTCGAGAAGTTGTTGACTCATCTCGATGCATACTTCCAGTTCAGCGGCTCGATAAGCCGCCCATACGATGCGATATTGAAGGCGCAAGAGTTCGAAGTCTTTATCTTTGACGTCCAAACCTTTAAGCAGTGATTCGCCGCGGCGATATGCGGTTAAAGCTTCCTTGGGACGTTCTTTCGCAAATGAATAGTCACCTACCGCGAGGGATGCATGAACACCAAAGAGCGTCGAGCGCGCTTTTTCCGAAAGACGTTTCCAGATGGGGTAGGCTGTTTCGGATTGCCCTAAGCTTTCGAGAATGCTCGCTCGCAAATACTCGGTCTCTTCCATTTGATCAAAGCTGGGATGAGTTTTTGTGAGATCGGCGAGGAGAGCCAGCGCCTTCCGACGGATCGGTTGTCCCGAGCCCTCACTCTTTTCTTCCTGAAGCTGACCCATTATATTGAATATCTGAGCCAGGTTTAATTTGACGTAAGGTGTATTTGAGGCTTCAGGGTGTTCTTCGAGATGGTCTTGATACCGACGTGAAGCTTCTTCGAGAATCTCAAGTTGCGTATCGCGCTGCTGGATATCTTGATATCCCCATTCGCTCTTTATCTGATCCCAGGCACCGAAGTTTTTGCCTTCTTCGAGCGATCGATGATGAGAATCGTAGTCTTCGAAAGTTCGCCAAAATTGTTGATAGGCGGAAATAGTCGCAGGATCGGGTATGTTTTGTCGTAAAGCTTCGGCCTTGATTTGGACCGTGCTGAAAAGAAGAGAAATGAGGCAAAGGCGAATTCTATTCATGAATACTTCTCTCTATCTCCAGATCTTTCCGATTCTCTTCGATCTGGGTCTCTTTTTGCTCTTGGTCGAGTCTTTTTTTCAGGCGTTCTTCCGTCTGACTCATAAATCTCTGCCATTGAAGATCGGCCAACCACTTTTTGCCGCGGGCCTTCTGTTCGGAGATGTGGAAATCGAAATGATCGAGGACGGCGGGGAGGGCAATCGCCGTCTTTTCTCCGAGACGGATTCTGAGACGCGCGTTCCTCTCGCTTAAATCTCTTTCCTTAGCGAGAAGAGAACGGATGTCTTGCAGCTGCGAGTCGAGCCACTGGGCTTGGGACGCTTCATCCGACTTGATGAGACTAAGAATTTTTCCGGCCATTTTTTGCCAGCGCAGCCAGGCTCGTTCAATATCTTCCTGCTGATGCTGGTTCATAGGGTTTTGATAGTTGTCGCGGTATTTGTCGAAAACTATGACGTTTTCTAGATATTCCTGCGAGCCGAGCAAGAGTTTTTTCCGCGTGACTTGATAGGGGGATGGCATGCGAATAAAGGTCAGCATGCTCAGTCTCGTCTGTTCCATCTGCTGCGTAGCGATTTCCTCTTGAGCTTGGATCCGAAGGAGCAGATTTTCGGCCCGACTCGCCAAATCTTTTTGCATCGGGCTCGATGAGCTTTGGCGCCCCGCGAGGATAATGGCTTGGAGCGAGGATCTCTGACGGCTGATCTTGGCTAAAGTCTGGTCGAGTTTGAGCTGGATTCTTGAGAATCGATCCCATTGCCGCCAATCGCTCTTGATCAGTTCATGATCGATCGATTGCAGTCTCTGTCGCCTCTGGGCCGAGCGGCTGAGGCTTTGCTGTTCTGAAGGCGTCAATTGCTTGCCGTAAAGATCTGTTTCGTTGCCAAGGAGAGCATCGCCCAAGGCGAACAGATCGCTCGTGAGCTCTCGAAACTGTCGGTCCGTAGACAGGACCTCAGGGCGCAGACTGGCATCGAGCACGCGTCCTAAGGTGTAAATGGTGCTCGAGAGTTCTTGTCTCTGTTCGGCGAGCCTTTGCGAGGCTGATTGTATGCGTTTGAACAGCTTGTCGCTTTGCTCGAGCACGCTCGACTGGAGGGCATAGACTTCCGTTTTAGCTCGCAACTGGGCGACGTCTTCAGCATTGATCGAGTCTTTGCCTCGATAAGAGGCGAGGATGTTGCGCTCGAGGTCTTTGAGAGCGATTTCGCGTGACCTCAGATCGGCTTCTGCTGGATCGAGATGGCCAGACTGAAACTGGAGGAAAGACAGACGTTCTTGAAGGCGATAGGCCTCAGGGGAATGAGGGTACTTAATTACGTAGGTTTGCGCCAATTGCAAGGCCTTGGCGTATTCCTTGTTCTGCAGAAGGAGGAGTATGCCTTCGTAGGAAGCAAAGCGGATTGAAGGGCCGGGGCCTTCAACTTTTTGAAACCACTCCCACGAGTTTTGGGGCATCTGGCGAGCGCCGTAAAGACGAGCGAGATTGAGCGCCGAAAGATCGCGAATAAAGAGAAAAGAAGGATCGTTCAAAGCGAAGATATCGAGCAGGAGATTTTCGCCATCCTGGTCTTTGCCCAAAGCCAAATTGTTGAGAGCCAGGTAAAAGTTGGCTTCAGCACGAACCGCGGGAGCGATGTCGGCGCTTCGGAGCGTCGAGAGCCAGTCGGCGGCCAACTGATGGCGTTCCGCATGGTAGGCCGCCACGCTGGCGAGAAGCGTTACCTGAGCCTTGAGTTCAGGGGAGAGTTGTAGAGACATCAGATTTGCCATCAGGCGCTGGAGCGCTTCTTTTTGAACGACAGGCATGCTTTCATCGAGGAGGAGCAGGCGCCGCATCACTTCAATAAGGGTCAAGTCGCTGCCTCCGCCCTGAGTCGCGTAGCTGCTAAGGTAGCGGAGGTAAGCCTTGATCGCGCGACTCGGATAGGCGAGTTCTTCATAGGAGCGTCCGAGCAAATAATTGGCCTTAAGGTAGCGATCGCGGTCGAGTGAAGACATCTGATTGAACACAGAATTCAAGAGGCGCACGGTAGAAATGAATTCGCGTTCACGAAAGCTCTGTTCGGCGAGGGTGAACTGCTGTTCACTCAACTGGGTAACGATGCCAATCGGGTTTTTGTCTTTATAGAGGGCGACACCTTGAGCTTTCGCTTCGAGAGCATCGAGTTGCTGATGAATGCTGGCAGGTGAAGGCCATGCGCACAGAGGTGTACTCGCACTGAGGAGAGCGAGCAGGGCAATGCCGAGAGGTCGCTTGGTCCTACTTAAGATCATAGTTTTCAAAGACCGCCTTCGCGTGAATATTTTGTTGTTCAGGTTTGGCGAGTTTGAGGCGATAGCCCTTGCGAACCATCCCACTTGGAATAGTGATGGGGAAGGTTTGCTGATATTGATGATAGAGATTTTGATCCAAGGGAAGACCTTCGCCGTAACGTCTGACTGTCCGTGCTTCTAAAATGAGAGTATGCTCCCCAGCCTCGAGAGGTCCCGAATAGAGAAGAATTTGAGCGCCTGGAATCCAAGGGCCTTGGGAATTACGAGAATATATCTTGTGTCCATTGATCGAAAACGTGAGATCGCGGAGTGATGTTTCCTGGGGCGCCTCGAGTTCGGCGATAATCTCGACAAAACTGCCTTTGCCTGCGTGAGATTGAAAGTCAGCTTTCAGCTTTTCTACTTGTCCTGCCAGGTCATCTACTTCTTGTTCGAGACTGAGAAGATCTTGGTCGATCGCGGCAAAATCTTGCTGCTGCGGGAGCGGGGCGAGGATGGTGCTGGCCGGACTTGCCGGCAGATCCAAGCGCATGCCTCCGAGGGTGCCTTCACGGACGGGAGGTGGCTGCAGGCGAAGGGTTTTGGCCTCTTGTTCGATGAGCTTTCTTTCAAGTCTGTCGAGTACAGCGTCGGCAGGGTCGGCTTTGGGACGCGACTGTGCTCGAACAGTCAGGCTCGTGAAGGTGAGAATGCAAGCGATAGAAAAATTGATCTTCATAGTCGCGCCTTTGAAGGATTGCTCCGCCCGTAGCTGAGCTGTTTGACTGCGGTACGAACGCTGGCTGCCAAATCCTCGGGAACGATGATTTCAAAGCCTTTGGGGAGAGGCTTATAGCGATGCGTACTGAAGGCTTTCGGGAGGAGACAGCGGTTGTACTCGGCTAGAACTTGCTGCTTCAGAGGAGTCGAGGTCAGAAGCTGGTGAATGCTGATCGGCTCCTCGAGACGAATGCGATCGATGCGGAGGGGGTTGCGGCTCACGGCGCTTTTGCCCTGATATTCTTCGCGATAGACCTGCCGTGCGGCAATGAATTCACTGTAAAAATTGCGGCTCGCAAAACCAAAGCTGGGCGAATGGTAGTTGCGCAAGATCTCATCGAAATCCCGAGATCCCACCGCTTTCACGGCACGTTGCATGCCGTTGGGCCCATGATTGTAGGCTGTGATGGCGAGCGGCCAAGATTTGAGTAGATTCTGGTTCTCACCGAGAAGAACCGCAGCCCCATACGATGCCTTGAGAGGCGAGAGACGTTCATCGACATAGCTATTTACGGTCATAAAGAGGCGAGCGGTTTCTGGCATAAACTGCCAGACCCCTGAAGCGCCGACTTTGGAAAGGGCCTCTTTGTTGAACATCGATTCAACGAAGGCTATGCGGGTCAGATCGCTCGGCAGCCCACGGCTGCGAAAGATGCGTTCCATGTAAGGGAGGTAGTTTTCCGCACGCTCTGCCGCGCGAGGAAATTCATCGGCCATACCCTGCTGGGTACGGAGATAGATTTCCTCGGTGAACAGTCGAGCAAGAGCTTCCTTTCGCCGACTGTAGACCTGCAAGACGCGCTGTTCCATGGGTCCGTAATCCAAAGCTTTTTTGCCAATTTTTTGAAGTCGATTGATGGCCAGTTGATAGCGCTCGATATAGCGATTGAGGATTTCCTTGCGCTCGCGACGGCTGAAGCCCTGGCCTTGGTTGTACTTTTCCTTGAATGTGTTGAAGTCGACGACGTCGATAATCAGATCGACAAACTCAGGGTCGTGGATGACAACGGCCGAGCTGTTATAGCGTTTGAAAACCTTTACCCAGAAATCGGCCTGGCGTTTGACGATCGGTGGCGTCGGAAAGATAGCGCCAGAGACGTTTTCCGTCGATTCGCTCGCCATCGCCGCACCGAGGGTGGCCATCGCTGCGAAAAGTGTAAGGCTTATAAAGAGGGCCAGGCGCATGAATCCACCTTCTTTAAATACAGATGCTGGCATGAGCACGAAGCCGAAAGCTCGGGAACTTGAATCTCAGCGTACGCGCTCGTCAAAGAGCACGCAGCGGACCCAATACCAGCTCTAGAGCTATTTTATCGAGGGGGTGAGGCCCCGAGGAGGGCGCCAATTTATTGACTCAAGCTAAGTTCGTGATAATTTGGGTCAGGTGGCCTGAACTGCTGCTTCTGTGTAGCAAGGTGGGTCAAAAAAACAGATTTACCTGAACCTCAGAAAGCTTTAAAAGAGGTTTCCCCTAAAATCGGGGCGTAGCGCAGCCTGGTAGCGCACACGTCTGGGGGGCGTGTGGTCGCAGGTTCAAATCCTGTCGCCCCGACCAATCTCTTCTTCTTTCATCCAATCTTCGCTTCTCACAGAGAAGCCGATCTCAGGTGTAACTCACCTTTGGCTCTTCATCCGTCTTCATCGCACTCCTAGGAAGGAGAGAGACTCAGCCTTTAATAGGATGAGCTCAGGATAGATTAAATTTTCCTTTGCGATCAGGGAACCACTTGCACGACATAAGCCGATTCGGGAGGCATAGTCGGCAAGGTGAAAGTCACGCTATCGCCCGTCATCTCCAGCTCTTGATCAAATTTAGGGATCCATCCTTGAATAGGCTTTCCTAGTCCTGCCGAGGCAACGAGACGAGCTGTGATTTTAATTTTCTTGTTGTTTACAAGATAGCTTGGGATGTGAGCAAGAGTGAGGTTTACATCATACTGTGTAGTTTCTTTCCAGTTGCCGATCAGCACTGTGGAACCGGCAGTTGTCGACGCCTTATCTGTAGAAGCAAGGGCTTCAATCTTATCCTTCTCGTGCTTCACTTCGACTTTCTGTCCCGTCATATCTTTGTAAACGTTATAGACGAACCAAGGAGCCGTAGGCTTGCTCATCGTTTGATCGTCGGCGAGTTCTGCCAGATCAGCTTGAAAGCCGAGATCATCACCTGTCCAGCGCCACGGTCCTTTGAGGGCCGACACGACACCGTTCACATCGGATCGCTCGAGACGGGCAATGTAGGCAACGCTTAAGCCTGGATCGTAAGCCTGACCGCTTTTGTCGCCATAGTATAGTGCCTGATATTCAGTGATGGAAAACGGCATGGGTTTGATGCCCGCTGAGACCAAAAAGTTTTTCATTTCCAATGTGTGGGCTTCAATATCAGCTGGTCCTTCTTCGAGTTCGTGCCAAGAAAGAACATCGGGGATACAGTTGTTGGCTTTGCAATAGAGCAGAAATTCCTTCATGAAGTTCATACTGTAAATAGAAATTTCCGGACCTTGCACTTTGGCATTTGGATTCCAGGCCTTGACTAGATCAAAAGCGATTTTGAAAGCCTTCTTGTAATTTGCTAAAGACTTACCATTCGGTTCCCACTGAAGGTCAGGCTCATTCCACGGTAACCACGAATATATTTCGAGTTTCTTTTCCTTGGCTTCAACTAAGACCTTGTTAACAATTTCAGTCCACTTACTCCAATTGCCTTCATCTCCAGGCCAATATGTTCCATGCGCATAATATAGTCCCACCATCATATCAGCGCCCGTGCTCCGCACGCGATGGTAGGTGTCGGGATCAAAAAGACTGGGTAGCCGCGCATGATGGTCAGCCCCACGGATCGCGCGCACAACCACTCCATCTATGAGCGATTGCGCTGGATATTTAGGTCCAATCCCATGGTGAAATCCGCTCGCGAGCTGCTTGCTCGGACCCTTATCAAGGGCGTAGTCAACAGTGATCGAGGTTGTCGCAAGGCCGCCTTCATCGTCTAAAACGTTCGAACCCTTGCTCTTGTCAATCGCTGCGCAGCCCGATAAGAGACTTAAGGAGATGGTGAGCTGAGCGAAAAGCTGAGGCCAGTGCTTTATCGTTATCTTGCGTGATGCTTGCAATTAAATTCTCCTTTGAAGTCTTTGTTTCACCTGTCTAGCTTTTTAAACTTAAAAGTTTAAAACAATCTTACACTCTCTTTCCGAACGATAATATAAGCGCTCTTTTTCCAGTAGGGGCTTAGGACATTTCAGTGGGAATCGCTCAATTCCTGCCGACCGAACCCTGCTTGAGGTATATTTGCCTCGTCAATCAAATGGATCTTGCAAAATATTTTCTATTTTATGCATTTAGAATGCAACTTGGCTGTCAGGATTTTAGAGATTTGTTGAATCCGCAAGAAAGAAACATTAGCAGCGAAGAAGGCGATGGTTAAAGAGAAAATAAGATTCGATTTATCGCTGAGCCGAGACTGTTTTTTGAACACGAGTGGTGGGCGCTAGAGCCCCATGACACGCGGAGTCTCCTTTATACATGTTCTGCTTCAAAGTTTGACTCAAGTTAGGACTCTTAGCGTCGATAGACTAGGGCGAACTTTTGGAGAAACGTGCGTGCAAAAGACTCCTTTAAAAGCTGAATTCCCAACCATGACGCTTTCCCTTAGCGTTGTATGCACGATTTCCAGCCTCGCCATCGTTACCGGGCTTCTCTTTCAAGCAAAGAATGCCTATCGCGAGGTCATCCTGCAGAGCATTCGCATCGAAAGGCTCAAAGGCGAGATCATGCGCCTTGACGAAGTACTCACAATGTCGGCTCGCATGGCCGCTGCAACGGGTGAGCTCTCCTGGGAAGAACGATATAAAGCGAATGAACAGCCTCTGGATCAGGCGATTAAAGAGGTTCTTTCGGTTTTACCCCCTGAAGCAGCGAACAGTTCGGCCAAGGCCACTGACGAAGCAAATGCTAAATTAGTAGATATGGAAACGAGGGCATTCGAGGCTGTAAGAAGCGGTGATAAGACAGCTGCCAACAACTTGCTCTTTGGTGCAGATTACGAGAATCAAAAAAAGATCTACGCAGCTGGCATGAGTGCCCTGACCGCTCGACTCAATCAACAGGTCTATGGCAGTCTCAGTGAGTTGGAAGACCGATCTAACTTTGCTATCTTGGTGTCGCTTGGCTTGATGCCGTTGGTAGGCTTTTTTTGGTATTATAATCTTCGAAACGTCGGTCGTTGGCGAGCATTCGTCCTCGAAGTTAACAAGTCGCTTGACGACGAAATCGACCGCAGAACCGAACAATTGCAGACGGAACAAGTGAGGAGTCTATCGGCAGCAAAGATGGCGACTCTCGGAGAGATGGCCGGTGGCATCGCCCATGAGATCAATAATCCTTTGGGCATTATTCATGGTTTCGCCGATTACCTCGGAGATATTTGTAAAGACGAGGCCATCAATGCGGCTCAAGTCAGGATGGTTTCCGACAAGATTCGCACAGCAACCGATCGTATTTCTAAAATCGTTCAAGGATTACGGCGGTTTTCGCGAGATGGATCGCGGGATCCGCTTGAAATGGCATCAATTTCGACTATTCTCGATGAGACCTTGAGTCTATGTCAGCAAAAGATTCATTCGCACGAGATCACCGTGACGACCAAGTTTACCGATAAGGATTTACTTGTGCCCTGTCGGCCTGTGGAGATCTCTCAGGTGCTTCTCAATCTGCTTAATAACGCCGTCGATGCGCTGGAAGAATCGACTCGCAAAGAAATCGTCATCGAAGTTCGGGTTCAAAAAAACCAAGACGAAGTCCACATTCTCGTGAGGAATTCAGGTCCGCAAATTCCGGCTGCTCTGAGAGAAAAAATCATGCAACCCTTCTTCAGCACCAAACCTGTTGGTAAAGGTACAGGTCTGGGATTGTCTATTGCAAAAACGATTATGGCTGGACATCGGGGGCGACTTGAAATCGATGCCTCGCAAGAGGAGACCTGCTTTGTCATGGCTTTGCCTTTGAAGATGCTTACTTCTCTTCAGCAGGTAGCTTAAAAGGAGACATGAATGGGAAAACCTAAGAAAATATTGATAGTCGACGACGAGGTGGATCTTGCTTTGCTTTTGCAGTTAATCTTCGAAAAGCATGGCTACCAGACGGTCACTGCGCACAGCGGTCGAGCAGCCTTAGCCATCGTCGAGAAAGAGCAGGTGGATGCCATCGTCACCGACATTCGTATGCCTCATGGTGATGGGGTCGAGCTTTTGGAAAAAATTAGAATGCAGAATCAAGAAAAGCCCATCATCGTGCTCGTCACGGGATATTCGGATCTGTCTCAGGCCGAAGCCTATGATAGGGGAGCTCAAGCAATTTTCACCAAGCCTTTGGATAAGAAGTCCATTCTGGAAACCCTCGATCGGCTTCTGCGAGTCGATCGGATCGCGAGTGCGAAACCTGAGACACGATTTCCGGCCGATTTTAAAGTGAATGTACGCCTGTGTGATACCTCTGCTGCAAGCTCATCGGCAGCCACTGGCTTTGCAGCCAATGTCGGTCGCGGTGGGATGTTTATCGCCATTGAAGGCCAGGTTTTACCCTTTCTCGACGATAAGGTGAGCTTTCAACTTCACCTGGAAGGCGGTCGGTCGGTCAGTGGGCAAGGAGTATGCCGTTGGGTTCGCGAATCCGGTGAGGATCTGCGGCCGCGGGGATTTGGACTCGAATTTCTCGAGATTGCGGCCGCCGACCGCGATCATTTGATTCAAGTTATTCAAAATCTTAAAACCCACGCCTACATACCCCAAAGTTGAAAAAAACTGTCCGTTAAAGCGTTGGCAAAAGGTCTAGGCTAGGCTATTCAGGGGAGTTCCAAGCGATCCCTCATGGAGACAGCCTATATGGAAGACCGCGGCGCTAAAAAGGCCAAGTCCAAGCCCTCGAAGCCTCAAGCTCAAGTACTTCAAAAGCAGCGTATCGAAAGAGAAAGAGTGAGAGAAGAGAGCGATGTCGCTTTTGAAACTCCAAAGGCTGAGAAGACGTCTTCTTTTGTCCAATCGTCAGCTCAGAACAAATCCTCGTCCCCTATCCTTCAGAGAACAAAATCAGCAGTAGAAGCCCCTGTTCGATCGCCTATCGTGCGGCAGAGTCCAGCGCGACCTGAGAGTCGATCGGTCGTGCGGCCGAGTATCGGGGGGCGTCCGGAGAGAGAAAGCCGGGCTCCTCAGATTCGCCAGAGTGCAGCGCGACCCGAAGGTCAAAGACCTCTGCGGCCGAGCTTGAGGTCGGAAGGCCGCGCTCCTATGTTTCAAGGGGCAGGACCTGATCAGAGAGCATCTTTGTTTCAAACTAAAAAAGTTTCGAAAATGGCGAGCCCTAAGCTGATTACGCCTATCGCTGTTGAGCCAGTGGTAGCCGAAGAGAGAGAACTCTTATTCTACGGTCGGTACATTTGCGAAGCACTCGCGGCTCAAAAACGCGATGATATTATTCGCGTCTACTGCACGGAAGACACCGTCGGACCTTTCTCTCCTCTGCTCCGCTGGTGTGCCCAGAACAAGAAGGCCTATCATCTTATTCCCAATGAGGAGATGGAGAAAGTTACTCAGTCGGTTCATCATGAGGGTATCGCGATCCTGGCTCGATCAGAACGCGCTCAGGATACCACGCAGCTACTCGCCCGTTTGCAATCGGATCCTTGTCCCTTGCTCATTCTGGACGGGGTGCAGAATCCACATAATATCGGTACGATTATGCGGATTATGGCCAGCTTTGGATGGCCAGTGCTCGTGGGACCTGGTGATCTTCCGGCTCTTTCCGGTGCATCAGCGCGCATGAGCGCGGGTGGAGCTATGTACGTCAAGGTTTTTGTCAGCCCTAAATTAGGTGATTTTATTAAGCAGCTCAAAGAGCTGGATTACCGCATTTTGGGAGCATCTAATCATGCGGATAAATCGCTTTATGAGTGCGAAATTCCTAAGAGAACTGCCTGGGTCTTAGGTTCGGAAGTGCATGGGCTGTCGCCGGCCGTGGCTCGTCTTTTGGATGAGGTGTGTGTGATTCCAAGCAGTGGCCAGGTGGAAAGCCTGAACGTTGCGGTGGCTTGTGGTTTACTGCTGGGCGAGTATACCCGTCAACACGGTTTAGGACCGCAGAAGCCGTCTTGTTGAGCCGAAAGCTGCTCGACTTTCTGTCCTGTTTTTTCTCATTCAAAGGCTTGTCCAGGAAAAATATTGATTTTAACTGGACTTCAGCAGAGGTGAGCATAAATATAGGTCCCAAGAATAGCCACCAGACTGTGTCGTCTCCGTAGTTGATTCGATGCCGATGTTGTTCGGTTGTTGCGCGAGAAGGTGTCGGCAGGTTTGAGGATCAACCGCTCACGACAGAAGCACGAATATGTTTGAAGAATCGACTCATTTTTCTCCTCGTAAGGCTTCGACCGGCGTACCTGGTCTCGATTTGGTTCTGTCGGGCGGGCTCGCTCATGGTGGGCTTTTTCTCATAGAAGGCGCTGCAGGAATTGGTAAAACGCTGTTGGCGAATCAGATGGCTTTTGCGCAAGCTCGCCAGGGTGAAAATGTCATTTATCTCACTTTACTCGTTGAATCGCATGGCAAGTTGCTCCATCATCTGCGGGATTTTGATTTTTATGAGCCTACCCAAGTCACGCATCGCATTTTCTATATCAGTGGTTATAAAGAACTACTTGATGATGGCTTGAATGGTTTGCTCGAGCTCTTGGCTTCTCTTATCGCCAAGTATACTCCCACGCTTCTCGTGATCGACGGTTTTAGAAGCGCTCGTGACTTTTTTGCAACAGAACTGGAACTTGCGAAGTTTGTGCACGAACTCAATGCTTTCGTGACAGCTGCTGGTTGCACGACGGTCCTCCTCTCACCGCCCGATAGCACCCACTCTCAGCCCGAACAGATACTTGTCGATGGGCTGATTGAAATGACTCATATCCATCAAGGTTTGCAGACCTTGCGCGTGCTCGAAGTCCACAAGATTCGCGGGGCACCGTTTTTAGCAGGGAAACATTTTTTCCGGATCGGTGAAAAGGGCATCGAATTGTATCCGCGCCTAGAAAGTACGATCGATGCGCGGATTGGTCCGCCACCGGTAGGGGCTGAGCGGAAGTCCTTCGGAATGGCCATACTCGACCAAAGATTAGGTGGTGGTCTCAAGGTTCGATCGATCAATCGTTTGCTAGGTTCCACCCGCTGTGGGAAGTCGCTGCTTGGCTTGAAGTTTCTCGAGCAAGGCGCCCGTGATGGGGAGGCCGGACTCTACTGGAGTTTGCGCGAAACCCGGCCGCAGCTTGAGGCTTTGGCGTTGGGTGTCGGACTCGAAGTTGATTCTTTGGTGGATCAGGGACGTTTATTTATTGAATGGCACCCACTTGGAGAGATCACGGCTGATGAGTTGTGTTTCAATCTCTTTGAGATGATCAAGATTCGTTCGATACGGCGCCTTGTTCTCGACGATAGGCTCGGTTTTGAACAAGCTTTGATCCGGCCGGAGCGGAGTTTGGCTTTTTGGGGGGCTTTTATGCGTAAGCTCCAGGTTGCAGGTGTGACGACGCTGGTGATCGAATGTTTGAATGCAGGACTCCTCGAGGTCGATTTCAGTGGCTCGCTGGCGGGTACCTCTGTCGATCAAATTCTTTTCATTGATTATGAAGCGCGATCCCAAAGGCGTGAACGGACAGTTTCGGTTTTTAGATCGGGTGAGCTTGAGTCGACGGGTGATGAGTTATTGATTTCCGAGCAGGGTCTCGATCTGAAGCTGAAGGATCGCCGCCATGATTTGCGCGATCTTCGTCTCTCTTCACGGCTACCCGGGGGGCTTATGCAATCCTCGGTAAATCGCGTAAGAGATTCAGCTCTGCGCGCTTTGAGACGGTTTTAATCATGAAAACTATTCTGCTCGTAGAAGATGAACACGATCTACAGAGGCTGGCTTTCATCATCCTTAAGTCGGCAGGCTACTCTGTAACTATTGCCTCAAACGGCGCAGAGGGTATCGATGCTCTACGAGCGGCGAAGCCTGATTTGATTATCTCCGATGTGATGATGCCAGTCATGGATGGCATTGAAATGCTGAGGCAAGTGAAGCGCGACGACGTGTGGAAAGGTATACCCGTTATTCTTATTAGTGCGGTGCGTCCTGAAAATGCTATTCCTGTGATGTGGAACTGTTTTTTGCAAAAGCCTGTTTCTATCACAGCCATCAAGGATGCCGTGAAGACTTTGATTGACTAGTGCGCAGTTTGCTGGAGATTTTGCTCGCAGGCTCTGGCCCCTAAAATATTATTTTGTTTGACCTCTCGAATCTTTTTTGTAATTTCCTCAAATCTCTCAAGCCTTCCTTTCTGCCCAAATAGTCATTTTTTCAGATTTTTTGCCGAAATATAAAGCGGAGGATTATTCACTCTTTTCGGGGCTTCGATGCAGGCGATCGTCTTACTATGCCTATCACTCTTGCTAAGCTACGCGTGTAGCAGTCGGTCGACGCGCGTCGTGGCCGAGGATGATAGCTTTGGTTTGGATGATGCAGGTGGACCCGATCGCGTGGATGACAAAGGCTACTTCAAGGATCTTGAACGTAGTGAGGCGGCGGTAGCGTTTGAATCGTCCTTTCCCTTGCCGTTTATGGTCAATAAAAGTATGGATTTGTTTGAAGATGTTCCCCTTCAAGCCAAAGCGCCTCCGGCCTCCCAGCTCACGATCCATCTCGGCGAGTGCCGCTTTTCGGTCAAGACCGTCATGGTTCAGGTGGATCGCTATATTCTCGCCGGTCAATGGATCAGGTTGAGCGAGGGCCTACCGGCCAAGGTACCGGTGAGGCTCGAGCCGCATATGGATCTTAATCTCAAGCTTGTCAGTAAATTATCGGTCGAAATTCCGAGCGCTCAGTTGCCGATTTGTCAGAAGTTGCTCG
>CANJJY010000023.1 GCA_947474445.1 Oligoflexaceae bacterium | reverse complement strand
GGTCAGAGGCTCGGCTTTGGGATCGGCGGGCTTGGCGGCGCAGCCGATGTCAGGCGCCTTTGCCCCCGTCACTGCCACGACATGCTCCTGAACGAGCTGCATGGCGGCCCGCTCTTTCTCTTCCTGAGCGAGATCGAGCTTACTCGCGCCGACGGTGATATTAAACTTCTGCAAAAGCGTGGGGCCGAGAATGCGCAGCTTTTCTTCCTGACATTCTCTGAGGCCATCAGCGCCGCGATTAGGCTTGTACAAACGGCAATCGAAGCTAGCCAACCGCGCGACAAAATCATTCACAGCGGCTTCTTTCGGCACGATTTTAGCGGGGTCAGCTTCGGTGTCGATCGTCGTCAGCTGGCTGACGGTTTGCAGCAGGAGACCCGCGAAGAGCTGCCCCTCAATCTCGCTGTTAGCCCCGCCCAGATAATAGCGAATCGCCGGTTTGCCGCCCATTTGCGTGACGATGCGCGAGGTGTGGCAAGCCGCACAGGAGAAAAAGGTATTTTGTGTCTGAGGAATCGTGGCAGGATCACCGGTCAAATCCGGATACGATTCAAATCCATAGGGTAGACCGTGGCGCTCCGTGGGCGCTTTGAGCCGCGTTCCCCAATCAAACCAAGCGCTCTGACCACTCGCCGTGATGAAATCTTCGGGATGCGGACCCATTCCCAACTTGTTCGACTCTCCCGCTTCACTACCTGCCCAGATATCGGGATACATACCGAGGATCACCTGCATAACGATCCAAGGCAGACCTTGCAGCCCCAGCGGTTTACTATGAAACCAATCAAAGGCCTTGGGATTACCTTTCAAAAGATAATCGCGGTAAGCCGCTTCGCGTTCTGCTTTGAGCGTCGGCCAATCACCAGTCGCAGTCAAAGCCCGTCGATCAGCAGTCGTGGGGGCCTCGACGCTGGCCGAATCGCTGGCTGCTCTGCGGGGATGACAGGCGCTGGTCAGCCCCCAGCCGATCAAAAGCAAAGGGGTTAGGATGCAGCGGGTCCACAGTCGGGAAGATCTCGGTTCTCGCAGGCGAAGAGAGCTCATAGCGTTTCTTTCTGAGAAGTGCGCTCAAGATTGTCATCGCAGCACTCTCAGACAGGAAAAAATCGGCATCGACGACGGTCGACTCCGGTCCTTCTCCTCATCTGCCCAGGCATGGACTTTCCTCTCTTTGCAGCGCGGCTTCTTCCATATAGATGACGAAACAGAATCGATGAGCTTGATCGCAGGACCTTGATTCAATCCCACCCGGGTCGCCAACCCGCGCCTTCTTTAAGCAGGTGGGCAGCGACCCAAAACCGTACAGAACGATCGCAGACAGCCATCATTTCGACGAGCAATTCGCCCTCATTGTAGCGGCGAGCGGCGATTCTATAGTGTTTCCAACCCTCTCGCGAGGGTGTCGCGGTCCAGTTGCTGTTGATACCGAGGAGTTTATGGGAGATGGACATACCAAGCGTTCCATTTAGATGCTGCGTTTGAGATGAGCGTTTTGATGTCGACGCTGAACGGCGAGCTCCAGCAACTCACTGACCAGCTGTTTGGCGCTGTAACCACTGTGGTCCCAGAGTTTGGGATACTGAGAGATCGAAGTGAAGCCGGGCAAGGTATTCGCTTCGTTGAAGTAGAAATTCCCTTCATCGCGCGTTAAAAACAGATCGATGCGCGCCAAACCATAGAGATTGAGGGCTCTGAAGATCTTTTTGGCCAACTCTTGCCCCGCCGCCGCAACGCGCGCTTCGAGCCGCGCTGGAACCTGCACGCTTGCGCGACTGGTGCTCGCATATTTTTCTTCGTAGGAATAAAAACCATCCGGCACACCGATTTCACCTGCCGCCGAAACCTTGGGTTCGTATCCGCCAAGGCAAGCATATTCGATTTCGCGCACATCGAGTCCGATTTCAACCAGAATGCGCTCATCATATCCGAGCGCATACTTGATGGCTCCTTCGAGGTCGCGCTGCTCGGTGACTTTGCGGATGCCCACGGACGAGCCGAGGCTGGCAGGTTTGATAAACAGGGGAAACCGCAACTTCTCGGTGATCTCTTTGAGGATCCCAGTTGAGCTGTTGGCCCAAGCATCAGCGCGAAATGCCACATAGGGCACAACCGGAACGCCGGCCAGTGACACGAGCTGCTTGGCGACGACTTTGTCCATCGCGAGAGCCGAACCGAGCGTACCAGGCCCTACATAGGCAATCCCCTGCATATCGAGGAAACCTTGCATCGAACCATCTTCGCCGTAGGTTCCATGCAGAATGTTGAAGATGACGATCCCCTCTTTGTTTCCACCGGGCGTCACGATTTGCTGCACGAGTTCGTGGCTTGCGCGATCAGCGTCTTCCCCTGACCCCAGCGGCATGACTTCCGGCACCTGCTGTTCGAGCCGATGACGATTCTGCGGTCGCCAAACCCCTTGTTTATCGATTGCGATGGCATAGACGTCGTAGAGTTGGCGATCAATATTCGCAAAAATATAGGAAGCACTGCGGCATGATATTTCATGTTCTGTCGACCGACCGCCGTAAAGAACCACCGCTTTGAGTTTGGTCATGAGAACCCTTTCGTCCACGCTCCAGCCGAAATCGTCTCTTTTGAGACAGGCACTCATGATTTTATCAGCAATAGCGTGCGCGTCAACGCGTAATCGTCGGCTCCAAGAGGAAACGGGCTTTGGCTTTTGGGCTATTCTTTGGTGAATTCGTAGGTCGGTTCGGTGATCTGACCATCGGTGATGGTATCACCCCAGTTAGCTTTGCTGTTGAAGACGAGGCTCCTCGCTTTCTCGATAGCGATTGTTTCCGTCAGAATCAGGGTCGGCTGCGCCATGGTAAAGCTCAAATCCTTATATTTCTCATTGCTGCCTGTAACCGCGCTGGCGAACGTGATCCGTAGGCCAGAATAGGAAGTGCCGACCAAATCTGAGATCGTGGTCGAATAGATGACTTGCGCGCGATCGATGATCCGAAAGATTTTCTCTTCTTCATTTGCGAACAAGGTCGAGAGAGTGGCTCCATCGGTGCTGATCAAGGAGACTTCCGTCAGTTGGTAGACAAGTTCATCTGGCTCGCCATCGCCCGTCGCCCCTGTCGCCACTGTCGATGAGCCATACATTTGAATCTGCAGGGTTTGATCCGAGTCCAGGCTACCGCACGCGGTCACCAGCAAAGATCCGAAGATTAGTTTGGTTATGGTTAGTTTCATGATCGCCTCCCCCTTCGAGCCTATCGGTAGAGTTTGGGAAGGACCTGAGAGTCTGTTAGACTGGTGGGGTCTCAAGACACAATTTGATTGGAAGTGGGGGTTTGTATGCGGTGGCTCATCGACCGTTCCAAAGCGCGTTTAGTGATCGCCCGGATGGCCATGTTTGCTCTTTTTTGTCTGACTTTCAGTCTGAATGAAGGCTGTGAGCGCAAATCCAGACCTGACAAAGCCGTCTCTCCGATCTCAGACAGCCGTTTGCCCGGCACTTGGGACCTCCATGCGGATTGGCCTTCATCTCGCTTCCGCGTGAAAGACTTAAGCTATTGAAACGAATAACTTTAATCATACTTTTCGTCCAGTCTCTGGCCGCGGCTTTTCCTTTGACCAGCCCGGGTCGCGATCAGGGGAGAAGTGCGTGGCGATGGAGCGATGGACATTACGGCTTAAACCTCAAAGAGCCTTTGCCGCCCGCCCGCCTGGGCTATGCAATCCTGCGCCTCAGGCCGCAATCGGCGCTGCTGCCGCTCCTTCCTCCCTCGACGCTTTATGCGCCGGTTCCCGCGACGCTCGATATGAATCTGGCCTTGATCCCGATTGATCGAGTCGAAGAACTCAACGCTCTGGCCCCTCTCGCCCATGCGGAAATCTCGGCCTGCGGGAGCCTCGAGTTCTTGCCGCTGAACTATCGCCTGGTGGATTCCATCGATTTTGCGAGCCCCTACTTTGCGGCGACCGCCAGCTTTCCCGAATTGGAGACCCTTCTCACCCAGGTGAGCCTCGAACGCATCCAGCAGCATATGAATCAGATTCTTACGCTCCCGACGCGCTTTCATATCGATACGCTGGGCTCCACCGCCAGCTCCACGCTCGTTCAGCTTTGGAAGAGCCAACTGACGCAACCGGAACGTTGGACGATAGAAGAAATCGTGCACACGAACACACCGCAAAAGTCTGTGGTCGCGCGCCTTCCAGGACGTTTGCCCGAACGCATCATCATCGGCGCGCATCTGGATAGCATTGCGCGCGCGGGCGGCAAGCTCCAGGCGGAGGCTCCCGGCGCCGACGATGATGCCTCGGGTCTCGCCATCCTCACCGAACTGTTAAAAGTCATCGAAGATCAACATCTGAGCTTTGAACGGACGATCGAACTCCACGCCTATGCCGCGGAAGAAGTCGGACTTTTCGGCAGTCGCGAGCTGGCTGCGACCTATCGCAAGGATGGCTATTCGGTG
Organism: Oligoflexaceae bacterium; assembly: GCA_947474445.1. Taxonomy (GTDB): domain Bacteria; phylum Bdellovibrionota_B; class Oligoflexia; order Oligoflexales; family Oligoflexaceae; genus Oligoflexus. The sequence goes on along the minus strand of CANJJY010000023.1, from coordinate 16,635 downwards.
TCGGGTATGATGCAAATCGATATGTCCTATTTCAGCAACGCGGCCGATGAAGGCACTCTTTTTCTCCTGGAAGATTATGCGAGCCGCGATCTGCGTCGCAGTGCGATCGAGTGGATCCGCCGCTACATAGGCCCTTATTATCGACTCGGCAAACTGCCCAGTGGCTCCGCCTCGGATCACAAAGCCTGGTGGGAGCAAGGCTATTCCACGCTCTTTCCCTTCGAGAATCCCAAGGCCTATAATCCCAACATTCACACGCCTGATGACACCAGCCTGCGCTTTGACCAAGGCCTACGCACCAAACGCATCGCCGAACTGGGTTTACTCTTTCTCAGCTACCAGGCCGGTCTGAGTCAACTCGCTCCGACCTATGAGCAGCAGCAGAGCTCTCTCATCGCCAGCAACCTGCCGCGCGATCTCTATGTGGCGATCGTTCCTGCCACGAACGCCGAGCAGAGCTACTTTTGGGTGAGTGCACCCGCCAACGCTGTGACCATAGAATTCTGTCCGATCGATGCTGCGACGCAGACCCATTGCGGCGGCGAACGCCTTACGCTGGAGTCGGCACTACCGCAGGGGGATCGGACCTTCTTTTCGAGTCTGGGAAGTTTTGATCTCCTGGCGGGACAGAAGTGGCGAATCATGGCTTACGACGCCACCGATCAAGCCATTGCCTGGCGGCAGATCGAACTCAGTGAATAGGGATTTTTTGCTCCGATGTCACCATTCAAGACAGTCATGCCCCTCGCCGATGAGACATCAGATGTCGAGCCACAGACCGAGCTGCGGAACGATAAAATCATCTTTTTCTTGGGCAGAAAGTTCGATGCTCTGCCCTTCGACCTTCACTTTTTTGTAGGTGAAATTAGTGATGGTGAGAAGTGGTCCGACGCGCACACTCGCGATTTTAAAGCCGTAACCGATTTCGATCACATAGCCGCTCTTTGCCGGGTAGACGAGAGTGCCTGTCCCGGTGCCCCCAAAATCACTTAGATCCTGCTCGTCGATGGTTTTACTGCCGTCGAGAAGATAGACGCCCTGGGCGACGAGAGTATCGCTCGTGTATCCGACCGAGAGGCCCAAACCCTTGAGGCGGGTCGTCACCGTGGTTCCCCCGCGACTGCTCGATACCTTATTTTCAATATCATCTTGAACATATTTCACACCCAAGCAGAACGCATCCCAGGCATAGCAAAGGCCCAGACTGAGAAAGGTATAGGTGGTCTCCGTCTTCACCGAGGTGTCGACGCTGTTGACTTGTACGTTGCGGACGGCTGCCTGGTCGAAGTAAAACAGCGAGAGATTAGCGACCAATTTATTTTGACCCAACAATCTTTCGCTGCTCAAGAGGAGCAAAAGACTGACTAGCGTTTCTAAGATCCGGCGCACGGCGTCCTCCTCGGCTTTTTCACCCTCCGCTATCGACCTTTTGAAACTTAACTTGAGGCTTTTTCAGGCCTCGGCGCAGCGCTTGGGCACGCCTCAAAGACCAGGACCGAAAGGCTTGGGGCTCAAGGCTTTGCTGGCGGACGTGCTTTTTTGATTTCAGCTTCTTTGATAAAAAGTATATTGTCGGCAAAGTTCCCTTGCATCTCATAGACCTATTCCCGCGTTTTGAGGTCGGGGAAGAGATCGCCTTTTTGAGACTGGCTCTCATTTTACCAAGAGTTGTTATGCCTGCTCGCGTCCATCTCCTCGAACCAGCTGCGTGCCTGATCTCGGCCTTGATCGACGATCTCGCCCAGCGCTCGCGAGGCGAACTCGAGGAAACCATCATCCTCTTGCCGACCCAAAGACTGGGAACCTACGTTCTGAGCGGCCTCTTGGCCCGGCATAGGGCCCTTGCGGCGCCGCGCATCATGACTCTGGAAAATCTTTTGCAGCAGCTTGCACCCCGCGATCGACGGGTGATCGGTGACAGCGGTGTCGACCTCTTGCTCGGCCGCCTGATAGCCGAGGGCCACTATACGCACCTTCATCCCGGCCACGAACGTGAGATCAGGCTCCTCTACAGCGAATTATTCGATCATGGTCTGCGGGCGGACGCGATGGATCGCTTGAAAACGGCTATCCGCGACGACATCTATAAGAGCGAACCGCACCTCGGGAGTCTTTACGATCGCGCGGTAGAGCTGGAGCATATTCTTTCCTTGCTCGACATGGTTCTCGATGAACGCGGTCTGACCACCCGGGCCGCGCATCTCGCTCGCTCGGCCCAACTCCTGGCCGCTCGTTGGAACGAGCGGGAGCTTCAAGCCCAGCATTACGTTCTCGCTGCTTACACGAGCCTCGCCAGCAGCTGGCAGGTTCTCCTCGAAACCTGGCTGGACGATGAGCTCTTTTCATTTTGGTTGAGTCAGGCTCCGGAGCTCTATCATCAAAGCAGCCCCCTCAAGGAGCTGGTCAAAAGAATCGAAGCGCAGGTCCCTACCCGGCGGGTCCCGATGCCGGAAAGCATGACCCGGCATCACTTTGCAGCTTGCGCGCCGACCTTCGTCGACGAAGCGCGTTGGGCCCTTCGAGGAGCCGAGCAATTGATCGCTCAAGGCTTTGCCCCCGAACGCATCGCCCTGCTCGTCACCGACGAAAGTGCCTATGCCGTGCCGCTGCAATCGCAGCTAGAAACCCTGCAGCTCGACGCTAATCTCGCCCTGGCGCGCCCCTGGGCCTCGAGCCTTCCCGGCCGCTGCCTGCGTGCGATCGAGCAGCTCTGGAGCGAACGTGAATCGCTGACCACTCTGATGACACTGCTCGAACACCCCATTATCTTTACTTATCTATCGAACGAGCACGCATGGGGCGAACATGCGCCCCTGCGCATCGCTGCTCTCAAAGAGGCTCTTTTGCACAGCGGCATCCCCGGCATGCTTGATCGCGCGATCGCGACGCTGCCTGAACCGCATTCTCTCGTCCTCGAGACCTTGCGCCAGCTGCTCGCGCCGCTCCACCCCGCGCGCGTGCAGTCGCTGGGCCAATGGATGCGCGCCCTCGAAGCCTGGCAGCAGCAGGTCGATCTCTGGAACGTACCCGAAGAAAAAGATGTTTTGAATTCTTGTCGGGAGGGATTCGAGCATTTCCTGGAAACGCTTCAGCTCCTCGCCGATGCTGGCCAGGCGCTCGATGGGCGCGTCTTCTGGCAGCTGTTCAAGCGCCATCTTCTCGAAGCTGATATAAGGCGCACGGGCGAGCCTTTGCATGGCGTCCAGATTTTGATTCTATCGGAAGCACGCTATTTTCCATTTCAAGCGGTCTTCATCCTCGGTTGCCAAGAAGGGAGCTTTCCAAAGGGGCTGCCGCAGGATGAACTGCTGGATAATTATCTGAAGAAGGCGATGGGCCTCCCGGGTTGGGAGGTTCTCGAGTCGATGGAAGATCAGACCTTTCACCTCCTCAAAGCTCGCGTCCCCTATCTCGCTCTTCTCCGTTCGGAACGCAAAGGCGAAGAGGCTCTGGTTCGCTCGCGCTTTATCGAAGCGATGGTCGTCAAACAAGGTCTGATCGAAGCGCATCTACCGGCCTGTCCCCGCCTCGAGAAGGCCCTGGAAGAGGGGCCGGAGCATATCTTTGAACCTGAAGGCCGGCTCGAAAACGATGGCGAAGAACTGCGTCGCCACATGTCGGCCAGTCGTCTCGAAAGATTTCTGCGCTGCCCCTACGCTTTTCTGCTCGATAGCCTCGATGTCAGAGGGCTCGAAGCGCCACCGCCTTGGGGTGATAGCCGCCGCGAAGGTGAATGGTTGCACTCCATACTTGAAGCTCTCTTGAGTGGTAAACGTGGCCAGCACGTGTACTTGCCTCACTGGGAAGTGGGCGCCAAAACTGATCTAGCGGCCGAGGCTTTGGTGCGCCTGCAGACCCTCACCGCTCTGCTCGCGCCGCCTGAATTGCGGGAAAGCGCTTTGATCATGCACTTGAACGAACATGCCTGGCCGCGATTCGCGCAGCATCTCGCGCAACTCTACGCAGGATATGCCGAGGGTTTACAAAGCAGCGCGCGCGAATATAATTTTCAAAAAAAGAATCGGACGCGCCCTCTCATCGAAGTCGGAGGTCGTTGGCGCGAGCTGAAAGGTCGAATCGATGCAATCGATCCCCACCTGGAATGGGTGGCCATCACCGACTACAAAAGGCGGACCATCCCGAGTCAAAAGGAAGGTCGCGAAGGAGCTGCGCCTCAGCTCGGCTTTTACGCCCTGGCCATCGAACAGCTTGAACCAACTTGGGCCGACCGCGGACTGCTGCTCGGCTATTGGAACATCTATCAGGGCGAATGGCATCCTCAGGCCGTAAGTGCTGCGGCACGCGAGGCTGCGGCTCGTCAGGGTCTGGTGCGGCGCGAGACGGATGACCTCGAAGAGCTGAAGACATCGCTGCTCGAAGCCTGGGCTTGGCGCGAAGATGAGATCGATCAGTTCGAGCGCTTCTATGCTGACCCCAGCCAATGCAAACTCTGCTCCTATGCAGGAATCTGCCGCAAAGAAGATCCACGGGCCCGTGCGAATCTTCTCCTCCAAGCGCGCCTTCACCAAAGACGGCAGGGATAATATGCAACTCGATCCGCAAAATCCCTATCGAAGTTGTGTCGTACGTGCATCGGCGGGCAGCGGCAAAACTTATCAGCTCTCACGCCGTTTTCTGTTTTTGGTGGGAGCAGGCGCTCATCCAGCTTCGATCCTGACGGTGACATTCACCAAGAAAGCGGCGGGAGAAATGCGCGAGCGCATCCTCGATTCCGCGGCTCAACTGCTCTCCGATCCGTCCGAGCAGGAAGCCTTCGATCGGCGTCTGCGCGATTACTATCAGAAGAGCGAGCACCGGCTCTACCGGCCGCGTCCGCCGCGCAGCGCGCTCGCCACAGCGGAAGCCGTGCTCGCCAGTACCCAGTCGCTGCGCATCGCGACTATCGACGCCGTCCTCCTCGAATGGATGAAAAAATTTCCTTTCGAAGCGGGATCGCGCGGGAGTCTGGCGATACCCGTTCCTTTCGATCTCCTGAGTGCACGCGAAGAGGAAAGACTGCATCGGAAGGCCTGGTATCTGGCCGCCCAATCGCTGGCCAGCGATCCGCGCCTGGCTGCTCGCTGGAACGAGCTGCGGACGCAAGGCCTTCACCTGCTCGATCTCGAACTACGAATCCGCGAATTAGGCAAGCACGAATCCTTTCTCTGGCTACTTCAAAAACAGCGGGATGCCCATGTTCGCGAGGGCGGTACGCTCCTCCCGCATCCTTTACCCGAGGAAAGTTGGGATGCGAGTCCGAGTGGATTTCTCCGCTCCATCGAGGGCTCGCTGGCCAGCGTCTGTCGGTTACTGGCGCCCGCCAAGCAGGAAGCAGCCCTGGAAGCTCTGGCGCGACGCGATCTCGAGACGCTGTTTGAACTGCGCATCCTGAGTAAGAGCTGGGAAATTCACAACGGAACCTTTCGCCGCCCGAAGCGCGATCCCTACGAGGAGGCGATAGGCCAGATCAACGAGCAGGCGCGCGCTTTACGGTCCTATCAGGCCCGTTCAGCCCTCAATGAGCTCGGCGCCTTCTTGCTTGAGGTCTACGAGCTCTATGAAGCACAGCTGCAAAAAAGCAAGTACGAGATGGGCCGTCTCGGCTTCAGTGATTTGATCAAAGGTGGATATCATCTCTTCAACCGTCCCGAAGCGGCGGGAGTCCGCTTTCTCTTGCATCGGACGATCCGCCATCTTCTTTTGGATGAGTTCCAGGATACCAGCATTCTGCAATGGAGCATGTTCAATGCGATGGCCGCCGAAATGCTGGCTGGCGAAGGTTTGAAAGGTCCGGACGAACTCTCGTCGACACTGTTCATCGTCGGTGACGCCAAGCAATCTATCTACGGATTTCGAGAAGCCGAAGCCGAAGTGCTGCAGGAAGCCGCTCGTTTTATGCTCAGTCGCGAAGCTTGGGATATCAGCCTCAGCGCTAGCTACCGCACGGCACCGACGCTCCTGCGCTACATCAATCAGGTGTTTGAAGCGACCATCCCCGATTTTCCATTGCACAGCACGGCGGAAAAACAGCCAGGGGTCACCTTTGTACCCGGCGCGGCATCGCTGACGATAGGACCCTTGTTCCTCGAAGAAGATGTGGCACTGCCCGTCGCTGAGGAAGCGCGTTTCGTCGCGAAACGCCTGAGGCATCTGCTCGACGATTCCGGGACGCTGCCGCTTTGGGACAAGGAGAAGGGCACCTATCGACGGCTCGAAGCGCGCGATTGCGCGATCCTTTACCGCGCGGCAACTCACTCTGCGACTTACGCCGAAGCACTCCGAAGCGAAGACATTGCTGCCCGACTCGAGGAAGGTCACAGCTTTTTTCAGCGGCCAGAGATTCTCGATTTGATGGCGTTCTGTCGGTGGATGAGCCTCCCTTCGCACACGGAAGCCTTCGTGCATTTCATGAAGAGCCCCTTGTTTCGTATGCAAGACAGCGCATTGATCAATGCTCTCTACCGCGAACCGGGCCGCGACATGACGCGCTATGAGCGGCATCTGCGGATCCTCGATCAACTCGAAGATCGATATCCGAGCGACGTCGCCGATCTGCGTCGTCTTCTTCGCGAACGACACATCAGCAAACCTCAATCGCTCCTCAGGCGAGCCGCCGATGAGGGCGCCTGGACCCAAGCTTATCAAAAATCATTCGGGGCCGAGGAGGGGGCCTTGGCGGCAGCGAACCTCGCCCGCTTCTTTGAAACCATCAGTGATCTCGAAGCGCAGGGCTACGATGATTGGATTCCCCTCGTTCAAAAGCTCGACGAGCTTGCGAGCGAAAAAGCGATCAGCCTCGCGTCCGTCTCGGAAAATGCCGTGCAGCTGATGACCATCCATAAGGCCAAAGGCCTTGAATTTCCACTGGTCGTCCTGGTCGGCACCGGCGAAGAGTGGGAGAAGATCGATCCCTACTGGGCTAAGATCAAAGAGAGTCAACTCGGCAGCGGCATGGCCTATGTCGGTCGCCGCAGCGATCGCCCCGACGAAGACGCGCACTTTGAAAAAATCGAAAACATCTTGCGCAAGGAAGCGCAGCAGGAGAATCTGCGGCTTCTCTACGTGGCACTGACGAGAGCTCAGTATCACCTGCTCATCACGGGGCATCAGCGCAAACGCTATGCCGCTGGTTTCTATGCGATGGCAGCCACCGCTGCCGAAAGTTTGGGGGCGGAAACCCTCGCCTGGCAAGAGTGGTCCCTCCGCTCCTGGGCTGATGCGCCTCGCGGCGCGGCCCTGCCGTCCGCAGCGGCCGAGAGCGCCGCACCTCCTCAGCCTCTCCCCTTGCCCCTGAGTGAACTCACGGCATGGAAGACGCCGCTGGCGCCCTGGGGCGCGATTAAAATTCTGGCTCCAGCTCGCCTGCTCGAAGGGGCTGAGTCGATGAGCAGCAGCTATCCCTCGCATCCTTACGCCACGGCGATAGGCACTTTTATTCACCGAGGCCTCGAAGCTCTGATCAAAGGCCTGCCTTTCGATCGCGAAGAGGTTTGGTCTTCGCTGAGTGATGGCTCGCAGGCGTTCGCTGAATCGCTGCCTCTCGCGGCACAAAAGCTCGATAAATTATGGCAGGCACCGCTCCTCCAGGAGCTGCTAGGCAGCGCGTTGCAGTGCCGAGCCGAATGGTCGATCGCGTTTCTATCAGGCCCTCATCTGGTACGCGGAACGATCGATCTTCTCGTGCAACGAAACGCTGAGGATTGGCTCGTCGTCGACTACAAAACCAGCGAAGAATCGCTGCATGCCACTGACCTCAAGGCCTATGCAGCCGCCAAACGCTATGATCAGCAGCTTCAGCTCTATATGCAAGGCGTGCGCTTGCTTTATCCGGAGGCTCGTGTCGAAGGGGCTATTCTCTTTACAGAACCACTGAAGCTCTTAACCTATTCTTAAACAATTGCCTGCAACGCAGTGACTATCGACGAAAGCGCCATCCATATTTCCAAGGAAGTTTTATTTTTCGAACTTGTCCGTCTCTCCACGCATCTCTAGGATAGGGCCATCACAAAAGGATATCTTACAGGCAGCCGATGGAGACCCTATGGAAGGCCGCGTCATACTCAAAAACGAAGACATGATCGCCGTGCGAGTGATCGACGGAACCTATAGTGTTTTTCGCATCAAGTCCGATGAAACTATCGAAATCGGCGATGTCTTTCTCGGACCTCTCTCGTCTCTGGGGTATCACCTGCTGCTTCACAGCTCGACCGATACGATCGTCGAAGCCCATATCAAGCTCGCCGGCAGCCAAATCGCAGCAAAGACCAAGCAGTGGCTAGGTTCGCAGCGACATTGAAGCAGTTTAGAAAAAGTAAAAGAAAGAAGATGGGGCCTCGATGGAAGAGGCCCCATTTCTAGAATTGTTTGATGGCAGCCAGTAGAGGAGCCGAACGCATAGCAACAGCAGATTCGGCTCTATCCAAAACATCGCGGGGATTGTGGTCGAGGGGGAGGCATTCGATGATGCTGCCCGGCAAGATCTCACAGATGTGTTGGACGTTGGAGGTCAAGAGGATCATAGGCAAGGATTCAAAAAGCTTATCGAGATATTCGGCCAGTTCTAAGCCAGAAATCGGCTGAAAGTCTTGATGGACGATCGCCGCATCAAACTCCCGGAACCGCCCGAGGTAGCCCAGTTCGAGCATCGAAGCGAAATATTCGAGGTCATAACCTCGTTCAGCCGCAGCGAGCGTGTAAACTTCCGCCTTTTCCTGGTCTCCACCCAAAAGGGCAAACTTCCAGCTTGCTTCCTGTCGACTCATAGCAGTCTCCTCGGTTTGCGACGCCGGGACCTCGCGTGGATGTTTTGAGCGTAAAGCTCGCATGTTCTTAGATTTTTTTAGTGGAAGGGGCGCGCCCTGTCTAGGTCAATTGAATGAGTGGGATCGGGGTGCCGGCAGAATTTTCCTACCAGTCGGTAGTCATAACTCGTAATTTTACTCAACTCGCGTCGCTCAAAGCGTTCTCAGAGCGTGCTGGACTTAGCCTTGCGAGAATTGCGAAGTTTTGCATCAAAGTCGTTGAGCAAAGTTCGTTCAGCATCTTGATTACGAAGGCGCAGCACCATACCGATGCCATAGATCGAATGCAGTTCGACGTTGTCGCTGACTTCGCGTAAAGCTTTGCGTACTTCGAAAATCTTACGATCGAGAGCATTGTCGCTAACCGCCAGCGAACCCCAAAGCTCACGCTTGAGAACATCTTTTGGAACAATGGTGCCATGGGCACGTATCAGTTCGGCCAAAAGATCAACTTCGCGTGCCGAGAGGATCAATTGACCTTTGCTGCCGCTGATGGATTTGTATTTCAAGTCGACCTTAAGATCGCCGAATTTCAGTAGGTTTAGCCGATTTTTATCGTTAAGGTCTTCGATGCGTGCCCGCAGCCGCGCCAAGACTTCAGCTGGAGAAATAGGCTTGCGCACGAAGTCATCTGCACCCGAGGCGAGCGCTTGTCCGACGCTTTGGTCAGAGCCATCGCCGCTGATGACAATAATGGCTGTCATCGCCCACAAAGCGCGGAGTTTCGGTACGATGTCGAGACCGCATTCGCCCTTGAGATGAATATCGATAAACGCCCCGACGGGCGCCATGTGAGGGGCACACTCGATGAGAGGTTCGCTCGCAGAAAAGGCAAAGTTCTTGATGCCTAAGGTTTCTTCGATGATTTTAGCCATGACAGGATCGTCGTCAAGCGTGACTGTATAAGGTATATGGGATAAATCCTTCAACCTCGACAGCGTCTGCAAGGGATTGAGCATGGCCATCACCTCATGGGTACTGTTCATCTGCCACCCTGTTTTACAAAATTCGAGTTTATTGTTCTAACCCTTTTTTCTGCCTCAAAAAATCGCCAAACTCGTTACCTTTTCCTCATCTTAGCTGACCCTCTTCGAGAACCTCTAGCCGCCTTGAGTTAAGAAAACTTATCTTGCACCGATATGTATCCTGAAACGCAGGCCAATTTAGGAACAAGAACCATGAACGACACCGAACTAGAAAGCAAAGCCAACGCTGGGGACACCGATGCCCAGTGCTCTCTCGCTTTTTTGTTTGAGATCGGCCTCGATCGACCTCAGGATCTCACGCAAGCTGTGCACTACTGGCAGATGGCAGCGCAACTGGGAAAACAACTGGCCATCGACAAACTGAAATTTCTCATCAGCCAGGGACGTGTGCAAGCCGACGTGCTTCCTCAGGTCATTACCGATCCAGGCCCCAAACCTACACCATTGAACACCGATTTAAAACCCTCTCCGATTGGAGCTGTCAAGATACTTCTGGCCGACGACGAGGATGAACTGCGCGAGCTTATGGGCGACTATCTTGTGGCGGCAGGATTTCGTGTCATTATGGCAATTAATGGCGAAGAAGCTGTGCAAAAAATCTTGGCCCATCCAGACATCAAAGTGATCGTCACCGACCTCAAAATGCCCAAACTCAACGGACTCCAATTCATCAAGACCATCCGGCGGATGCAAGTCGCGGAAGACGCGAAAGTCGTGATTATGACCGCGTATTCCCAAACCAGCTTAATCAATGAAGGCAAGCGTCTCAACGTCGATACCTGGCTCGTCAAACCCATTCGCCCCCAGGTCATGATTGATACCTTGAAGAAACTCACGCAGAGGAAAGAGCAAGTTGCCTAATCTCTATCAGAGCAAAGAACTGCGCTGTGTGATCATTGCGACGAGCAGTGGTTTACGGCAGCTCTTGTCTGGCGTTCTGAAAGAGCTCGGCTACTCTCAGGTCATCTCAGTGGCCGATATCAAGTCCTGTGTGGAAATTATTGAATCCGAAGTCGTCGGCTGGATCATGGGCCCTATGGTCGATGCTCAAGGGCAGAGCCTGCTCTCACTGCTCGATCTGATCAATCAGCAGCCCCCGCTGCGGAGCCTCAAAGTCTCGATCCTGCGCGATGACAATGATAAGCTCGTGCCGCAAGCTTTTGCGATGGGAGCGCTCTCGTGTCATCGCTTTGTCCAAACGCGCGATGGCTGTTATGAAGAATTGAGTTTTCTCGTCCAGCAGCTGCATATCTACAGTGGGGATTTCACCCGCGTCGCCGCCAATTACCTCCGACGCTTTTTGATCGATGCACAGGAATTTGGCGAACTCCGAAAGCTCTGCGAAGGCATGGCCCAGGCCTATCCAGCCGATGACGCCGTGCAGATTGAACTCGCGGAATCCTGGCTTATGACCGGCGACGAAGAACGCGCCAATACACTTCTGCATCAACTCCAGATCACGGCGCCCTCTCGCTTCGAGCAGATCCGCGCGATCAGCGAAAAATATTTTGGCTCCCCTCGCCTGCCCGGCGATGCCCACACCCTGCTCGCCGCCAAATTCAGCCTTGAGAGCTGTCTCGTCGTCGAACCGCGAGCGGACGCTCTGGAAAAATTGCGGGTGCACCTGAGCCGCATCGGCTTTCGGGATCTGGCCTGTTTTCGAGATCCCTTGGCTGCTATGAAGTGGTTGCGCTCCCACCCCAAGCCCAATCTCATCATTTCCCAGTGGAAGCTACCCTGGCTGCCGGGTCCCGTCTTTCTCTACAAAATCAGGCAGCGCCTCGGTTCGGAAATACCCCTGATCGTCTTGCACACGAGCATCGAAGAACGCGAAACGCCGATGCTGACTGAACTCGGCGCGAGCCGTTTGGTCCAGGAGCCTTTTACTGAGAAAGTGCTGTTTGACGACATTATCTGGACTCTCAAACAGGAAGGCCAGCCGACCGAAGCTTCGATCGTCCGTCAAAAGTTGATCAATGCTTCCAAGCGCCGCGATTTGCCCGAGGTCAAGCGTCTTCTGGCCCTCTACATGCAGCTGCCGACGCTCATCGATACAGATCTCCTGCTGATGGACGCCATCATCGCCTACGATGCCGGCTGCTTTCTCCATGCGAAAAAACACGCTCTCGAAGCCATGCAAAAGGGCGGTGATTCGCGCGCCTGCATGGAAATTCTCGGCAAATCCCTGATGGCCCTGCGCGAGTTCGAAGCGGCGATTCGCTGTTTAGAGAACGTCAGCTTCATTGCACCGCTCAACGTCGCGCATATCTGCTCTCTGGCTGAATGCCAACTCGAGCAGGGCAATGATCTCGGTTTCGATGAACTGATCGGCAAGGCTAAGGAGATCGACAATGACTCCGAGCTGGTGCGCGAAGCCGAAGTCAAAGGCGCCATCAAGCGCGGACAATCGGAAGCGGCGCGCAAGCTGATGAGTCGCCTGAAGTCCTTCAAGGAAGTTCTTTCCTTTATGAACAATCGCGCCGTCACACTGATGCGCGTCGGCAATTTTGAGGAGGGCCTCGACCTCTACCTCAAAACGCTCGAATCCCTTCCAGAAGGCCAAAACGAACTAAAGGCCGTCGTCCTCTATAATCTGGGCCTCGGCTACGTGCGGGCCCAAAGGCTGAGAGAGGCCATGTCGATCCTGCAAGAAGCCGAAGAGACGCGCAATCTCGAGCGCCAACAGAGGATACGGAGTCTGAGACGCCGGGTCGCCCAAGCGATCAAGTCAGGCGATCCCTTGATTCTGAAAAGTGATCCCGATGCGACCGAAATGGATGAGCAAGTCAAGCTCGCGCAAATCCGCGCGATTGAACTGGCGGTCTCTCGCTCCCAGGAAATTACGCGCTCTGATTATTGCTTGATTAAAATTTATGTGACCGATTATCGGCAGGATGAAACTCTGCAGGTTCTCATACGACGCCTCAACTTTAGCCCACGTGGCGCCTTAGTCAAAGACTACCACAAAGGCCTCGTCATCAGCAGCGCCTCCTAAGCAGCATCTCTCAGAAACGAAAAATAGAGTTCGGGATTGTGATCACATTCCATCTTGTCACCGCATTCGCGACAGGTCATTTCCGGACTATGCTCGTAGGAATCCTGCCCCGCCGCGATATCTTTGCCGACGACGAGAAGAAGGCTGTCCTCATGTCCACAATGCGGACACACATACTGCGTTTCAAAGGATTCCACCTGGCCAAACGGCCCCAAAAATTCGGGTATCATCGAAAACTGACTGACGATGACCGACGAGCACTGGCGATAGTGGAGCCGCGCCTGGCTTTTGGAGATCACTTTGATCCATTCGCGCACACCGCAGCTGTTGATGCGTTTGACTTCAGACAGATCGATCCAGATTTCGCCGACCAGCCGTTCGATCACGGGATCGAAAGAGAAATACTCGTCGATCGTTCCTGATATCTGTAAAGTCTTGTCATCGATCCACTTGAGTTCGCAGCGATTCATAGCAAAGACTCCTCATCGAATACATCCAATCTAAACCGATACCTGACGCCTAGAACGATCAGCTGCAAACCCCGTTGGAAAAGGACTGGCCTGTCGGGCAGCTGCAAACGCCTTGCGACGAGGTGGGTAGCGCCGTCGCCACGCAGTTGCAAGACTCATAGGATCCGAAAGTCAAATTCGCTTGAATCGTCACGCCCGACTCGAGCCCTTGGTTGTCGAGTTTTGGCTCCTTAATAGTAAGTCGGGCGTAACCCGTCCATCCATCGCAGGAGACACCAGGGTTGGCTGCGACGACGGCTCCGGTACAGGTGTTCGTACAGGCCGGGACTTCTACGTAAAAAACTCCGGGATAGCCCATCGATCCCGAGCTGTGATCGGACGAGTTAAAATTGACTGTGGCTGTCGGACCACCTGACGCGTCGCGGAGGAGGTGGCGCGCTGGCTCGAGATAGCCATCGCCGGGTTGAACATAGATATGTCCCGAAGGGGTGCGAGGCCCCCAAAGTGGATCAGCAAGAGCGAGGAAGGACATCGACACTTCCGTCCCCCCGGGCAGCAGGTTGCCACAGAGATCATGAAGAAAGGCTCCGCTGCTATACGTCGCGCCCGAGGCTGTCACGGCACCGCCCCAGAGAGCCGCGGCGTTGATCGTCGACAGGCCAAAGATTGGATAAGCCGTGCCCCAAGGCATGGTCACTGGAGAGTCGGAATTTGTGACGTTCGCGGTTTGAATCCGGTAGCGCTGGAGACCGTAAGACGATGCACCCATCGAGATGGGGAAGATTTCTGATTTCCAAAGGAGAGCATCGGCATCACGCTTACCGTTGGGCGCTTGATACTCGTCGCCAATGAGAATATCTTTACTTGCGGTGAACACGCCGTCTTCATCGACGTCGACGAACGGCGTCGGCAGATCGATAAACCACTCGCCCGTCGGATCCACAAGACCATCGCTGCCGGCATCATAGGTGATGACATCTCCCGTATCGTAGATACCATTCTGATTTTTATCCCAGAAGCCATCGCCCCCAACATCATAGATGCCGTTGCGGTTCGCATCGTGGAAGTGCTCCTGACCGCGCACTGCATAGACCACTGTCGAATTCCAGTTTTTGCGTAGATCCGCATACTTCACTTCAGTCAAGGATTGTCCCGCTCCCCAACTTGCTAGGCTTTGGGGCTCGCAGCGGGTTTGCGCTAGGGGATAATTGGCAAAGCGAGTGACTGGAAAAGGATAGTTATCGACTAAGTGCAGACTCTGCAGCTTGAAGTTAACGCTGCCCGTATCAGCCGTAGGCGTGCCACCGTTCTCGATGAAAACGCGACCGATCTCCGTGGCGATCGACACCGGATATTCGGTGATGGGACTTCCATCCTGACGAGCTCCCAGCTGGACCGTAACTGGCAACTGGTAGCTACTGTTGGTGTTGAAGTAGGCGCGGAGAGTTCTGGCGTTCATCGCATCGAAACTCAGTGACATGTTGATATAGTTGGTTAAACCCGCTGTAATGCGAATAACCGGCGATTTCGCAGTGTAACTCCGGTCTTCTTCATCGACGTAGGTGGCTGAAATCGAGATTGTTCCAAGCGAGACACCGGCGCAGACGGGAACCGCAAATTCTCCAGCGCCCGAACTGATCGATTCGATATATGAATATTTCTTGTTCGTGATCGGATCCGTTTTAATGAGAACCGCCGCATCTCGCTTGCCAAGCTTGGATCCTTTCGGAAAATCAACCTGGGTAGAAAAGATCAGCTTTTCGCCGACGACAGGCGACTCCGAACGCGTCAGCTTGAAATACACATTCGTGCAGTCTTGTGGTCCCGAATCAATAAGGTTGAGGAATATGACGTTGGCGTTCGTATCCTTGGTATCGGTCGGTGTCAGCAAGGGATCGGCGTCCGAGCGGATATAGCTAAAGTGATAAACGGGTTTTTTAGTGACGGTGATCTTCGCTGAATTCGTGCTGAGCTCCCCCGATTTTGCAATGATGACAACGCGTCCTTCGTCTTCGCCGCTGCAGTAAACGGCGCTCAGCTCTCCGGCGGCATTGCTTACGCCCGATGCAGGGGTGACCGAACCCTTGTCCGTCATACCTGGCGAATTCTGCGCTTCGAAAGTCACAGGCACATCCGCAACAATCTTATCATCAGCATCCTTCGCCGTGATGGTAAAAGGCACGCAGGTGTTTTCTGCGGCTTCTTTCGTGTAAAGCGTCGTGACGGCGAGCGTACTCATCGTGATAGACGCCGCTACACCTTTGCCCGTGGTACTCGGTTCTTCCGCAGTGGGATCGGCCCCTGTGGAGGTCGTCGTCGTGCCACCACCACCGCCACCGGTCGAATCATTGGGTCGTTTCGCCCCTTTTTGATCGCAAGCCATACCGAGCAAAAGGCTCAGGATGATTCCTGACAGCGAAATGATGGGGGGACCTATACGATTCATGACAGCTCTCCTCGTCTGTGACAAATCTGTTTCGGCTACCCTGCCATCGAAATCGAGTTAAACTGCAGAGAGTGATATTAAGATGAATATTTTCAAATAGTTAAGAAATGCTCTGCGACCGCTTTAAACGCAGTTTTTTAAGCGGCCGCCGCGGCAAAAAAGGATTCCGCCCCGAGAGGGGCAATCATTACGTGAAGATCATTTCGGGAAGTCGATCCATAGCTTCGTCCCCAACGCCTCGATCGAGCTGCCGATCCATGTCGAATTTAGGATCCCAAGCAAAGCGCTGAGAGGTATCGCTCTGCACGAGAGGCAAGCGATGGGTGATGCCATGGGCCCGCAGCTGGGCGGCAAAATCTTTGATCAGCTCGCGCGCGGCCGGAAGATCCGCAGCTTGATTCACAGCGTCGCGAAACGTACGTACGCCGGGCCAACCTTTAGCGTACCAAAGGAGATGCTTGCGCATGCACACCGCAGCGCCTGGCTGCTCGCCGTAGGCGTCGCGCTGCCAGTCGAGATGGAGAAGAATCAATTCTTCCCAGGCATCGACCGTCACCCGCGCATCTCCCGATTTGATTTCTCGGAAGAGCCAAGGATTGCCGAGGGCACCGCGACTGATCATCACGCCGTCGACTCCTGTCAAAGCCTGCATGGCCTGAACATCGGCGTGGGCAAAGAGGTTGCCGTTACCGATAACGGGAATGCTCACAGCCTGCTTGACGAGACGAATTCCTTCGAGATCGACCGGCTCGCCATAGTCATCGGCGCGCGTGCGTCCGTGAACGGTCAACCAATGCGCCCCACCCTCTTCGATGGCCTGCGCGACCTCGACGGCATTGCGCGAGGCTTGATCCCAACCGAGACGGATCTTCGCACTCAGAGGTTTATCCGTTGCATTGCGCGCCGCCCGCACGGTCGCCATCACCCGCTCCGGATC
>CANJJY010000022.1 GCA_947474445.1 Oligoflexaceae bacterium | reverse complement strand
GCCTTTGCTGGTCGGCTACCACGAGACGATACCGGTTCAGATTTTCAATATGATCACCGATGTGAATGAAAACCCTGTGGGCTACACCCTGGTTTTCTTTGTCATCCTCTTAACGGTTGGCTTTTTTCTCCTCTCAAAGCTGGCTTTGGGCGGTAAAAAATACGAGATGATGGCCAAAGGTCATGTGAGCTCGGCGCAAAAGAAGGCGGGTTGGCTCGGTTCTTTGTGCATCTACAGTCTCATCGGTAGCGTCGTGACGCTGGCCTTAATTCCCCATATCGCCGTCGTGGTGACCTCGCTCAGCAGCAAATGGTTTATGACGATCCTGCCCGAGCAGTACACGCTCGAACATTTTCATCAGGTGTTCGATACCGAGCTTTCGATGGTCGGTATCAAGAACAGCTTTATTTTCGCGGGTCTTTCGACCGTCGTCGATGTGATTTTGGGTCTCCTCATCGCCTATGTAATCGTCAGGAAACTGATTCCCTTCAGTGGTCTGCTCGATGGCATCGTGATGATACCCTTGGCTTTGCCTGGTATCGTGCTCGCCTTCGGTTATGTGGTGACTTATTCAGGGACCTTTCTCGATCCTCTGCACAACCCCGTACCCTTGCTGGTGATCGCCTATGCGATTCGACGCTTGCCTTATATGGTGCGCTCGGCGTCGGCCGGACTGCAGCAGATGAGTCCTTCGCTCGAAGAAGCATCGACCACCTTTGGGGCTTCGCGTTTTCACACGCTGCGAAAGATCACCGTGCCGCTCGTCACGGCTAACCTCATCGCGGGAGCCCTGCTCTGTTTCTCCTACGCGATGCTCGATGTCAGCGATAGTCTCATCCTCGCGATGAAGGAACGCTTTTATCCGCTGACGAAAGCGATCTATGTCCTCTTTCTCGAACAGGGGACGGGTGAATTGGTGGCGAGCGCTCTCGGGATTATCGGAATGGCGATCCTCACAGCCTGTATTTTAGGCGCATCGCTGGTTCTCGGTAAGAAAATGGGCGAATTGTTTCGCTCTTGAGTCAAATTGACCCAAAAGATCCTCTGTCCGATTTTTCAGATTACGTTGTAAAAACAAAGCGAACATTTGTAGGTCGAAACCCGGTTAGCTTCCATCAAGGAAGTCAGCTGGGTATCTTTTTATGGGGATAAAAAAAAGAGAACGCCGGAGGATAAATCGCTCCGACGTCCTTTATTAGGGGGCACACTCGTTCAATCTAATGTTCGAATGTAACCGGGCAGATAACTTTTCAGAGGGGTCAACGTTTGCTGCGTTGATGAACTGAACATAAAGCAGCGCTTGTAATTAATCTACAAAAAATTGTGGTTCGCCTTCAGAAAATCACAAATTGTTGTAATTATCCTCCGACATCCGTCAAAGCGACTACTTTGGCTCTGCGTGACGAATCAACTTAGTTTGGAGCTCGCAAGGAGTTCTTATTTTAGCTCGGAAATTTTAATCTCATCCACCAACAAGCCGCGTTCGCCATCCCCGACTCCGCCTAGATCAGCGAAGGAGATGACCAAACTGTTCGAGCTGGCTTTGACAAGCTTGCTCACAGTTTTCCACGTCGTCGGTAACACGGCAGCTTTTTCGTCGAGGACGATGTCGGCGTCGACAGAAAATTGGAAACGCGGCGTAACCGATCCATCGCGACTGAGATAGCTGAATTCAATCTGATACCAATGCCCCGCCTTTACAGGCTGCTTATGGGTGACTTTTGCATTGTTTTCATCACTCGCCGCAGGCGAACCAGGGCAGCCCGCATCGAGTTCGATGTGGTAGGTCCCGCTGAAAGGTTTGGGTTGCGCGGAGCTAAGAGCGCCGGCCGCACTTTCCGTTTGCAATTCGACGACAGGCGCAGCCATGCAGACGGGAAGACCGGATTGCGAGGGGACCCACGCTATCTCCCAGCTAGGCATCTGAGTGAAATACCAGCTTGCAGCGCCAATATTCGGCTTTGTCCCCGTGTTCAGATCCAGATTCTCAAAGCCATCGGACCAAATGAGCTCGTATTGGGGAGTTGCCACTCCGGCTTTGACGGTAGCCGGCAGCATTTTATCCTGATTCTTTAGTTTGGCCTTGACGGTTAAGAGCTCCAGGCGATCTCCCTGGTCTTTGAAACTAAAGCTGAGGGCATCGTCTGGACTATGCCAAACAACAGTGAGGCCAAGACGCTCGGAGCCCGCGTATATAGACACAAAGTCAACATCTGCAGCCTGAATATTGGTTTTCGTAAAGCTTTTATCATGAAAGGTGCAGCCATAATCTGCGTAGGCATCGACTTTTTTTCGTTTGCAGGTGAGATAAGAGCCTGCGACTGACACGGGCTCGGAAGCCAGTGCGTTGCCCTCGGTGTCTTCCTTATCTCCTGGGTCGCTATCTGATGAGGCAGGGCCCGAAGGTTTGCTGTCAGTGGTTGCATCGGCTTGCTTGTTGGAATGAATGGCTTCATGCGTAGGTATGATGACGCGACATGAGCTTACAGTGAAAGCAAGAGCTCCGATGTAAACCGATCGAACCATTCTATTGAACCTTTCTTAGCCATGTCGTCAGGTGCGCATCGGACAAATTAAGGCTTCACTTAAATCCTTTTAGTAGATTTTGATTAAAACGTAACCAAATGAATATATTAATAAGAATCGTTTTTTGAGAAAATGGGCCTCAAATTTTCTCTTTCAGGTGCTTTTTCTTCACCGCATCCGGGGTCTTTTCTGCTTTCTTTTGATTACATTCTACGCACAAGGTTTGAAAATTATTGAGGCGATCGCGGCCGCCTTTGGCGACGGGGATGATGTGGTCCTTGGTCATCAGGACTTCCCGCTCGTCTTTCAGGGCGTAAAGATTAAGATGGTAGTAGGGTTCACCCGGGTGTTTTTCCTTAGCAAAATAGCTGCCTTTGCAGCCGCAGATGCGGCAGCGGATGCCGTTTTCCTTGAAGGTCTGCAGTTTGAGCGAAGTCATATTGATGAGATCGCCTTCGATATCCTTCATGGCCTCGGGGAAACTGGTCGCGCTCAATTCTTTGGGCGTAAAGATTACGTGTTTCAGAACGGTCGCAACCGGCAGAGTTTCCTTTCTTATCAGGTGAGGATCTTTCATCGCTCTCCCCTTGTTCAATGATAGGGAGATGGTAGGTTGTTTGACGAGGGGGCGTCTACCGTCAATCCTCCAGAAATCGCCTGGAGGCCCAGACGTCCCTATATTAATACGTGCCGAAAGTCTGAGGGTAAAAGGCCCCGTCTCCAGGATTAATTTTGGCTCCTCCGCCTCTTCTTAAGATAAGTCCCCCCCTGCCGTAGAGAGAACTACAGAATCCGCTCTGACTGGAATGAGACCTCGATTTTGACTTGAAAGCAGGATTGCGGAGCTCTGTCCGAGCGGACCTTTCAGTCTGCTCAGGAACGGCTCGAGAAAAGGGGGACTCCATGCAGTGGGTTCATCGATACAGCCAGAGCGTCGTGATCATCAGCCTCGCGCTCCTCAACGCGAAGTGCGAAAAGCTTGCTCAACAAGATGCAGGTGTCAGCGACCGACGCAGTCCGCGCACGGCCGCGCTGACCGTCACGTCGAGTGGAAACGATGAATCGAGTGGAGCTGTCCTCAGCATTCCTCCCGACCTCGCGAATTTAGCCGGACAGCTGCGCATTGAAGAAGGGGCTGCGGTCGCGACTCAGACCGTCGCTGCGGCTCTCAACATCGGCGAAGGTGGCCTCACGCAATCGGGACCATCCGTGAACATCTCAGCGCAATCAAAGGTCGATGCGAGTCAAATAGGTCGGCTCGAAATCAGTATTCCCTTCACCGAAGCAGCGAGTCTCGCTCTCGCATCGACTTACCTTGTCGTCGTCTATCAAGTCATCGATGCCGATGGCAAAGTCTTAGTCGGCGTGATTCCTCCGGCAGATTTCAAGGCTGATGCGGGTCTCGTTAAATTCAAACTGCTCGGCTTCGGGAACTATCAAGCTGTTCGTGTCGCGACTGAGATCAAGGAGTCCATCAAAGTTCAAACCGAAGAAACCAAGATCGTCACTAAACAAGAACAGGCCGCTCTACCACCTCTCACGGTGGCCGGCATCAATCCCATCATCGTCTACAAGGGTGGAAAAGTTTCTATCTCGGGATCTAACTTTCGCAGTGGGATTAAACTCGCTTATCTCGGTCGGCCCCTGACGCAGGTGAACATACAAAGTGATCAGGTGCTCACCGTGGTCATCGACGAGGCCCCGCGTCGCGGCCGTGGAATGCTTTATCTCGCCCAGGACGGCATCGAACGATCGATGTCTCTCGCCTACGCGGGCACTAGTTCTGATTTTCCTCTGATGACGCTCGAACCCGCAGACGTATGCGCGGGTCAAAAGTACTACAATGCTAATGGCGATTTGCTCGAAGGCAGCAAGGTCTGTACCGCCGCTCCTGCGACGGTCAAAAATTGCTCGAGTTCAGGCGAGGTCGATTGCCTGGCGAACGCTAGCTTCAAAGCGGCCGATGTCAACGGACTGGCGGCCAAAGTCTTGAGCGGCCACAGCGTAGCCGGAGTCGACGGCTCCGTGACCCTGCCCCCGGTGAATAAAGTACTCAGCGGCACAAGCTTCGGCGCAGCGGGTGCCCTGACGGGCACTCTCACCTTGCCTTCCGCCGGGAAAGTCTTGACGGGGACGAACTATGGCGTTGGCGGAACGGCGACGACGGGCACTTTGAATTTGCCCGATCCTTCCAACGTTAAGACGGGAAGTGGCGCCTATGGTGACGCCGACGCTCAGTTGACTCCTAGCTATACACCGGATTTTCCGAGCCTTGCGAACGTCAGGTCGAGCGACACCGTCGATGGAACGAGCGGAGCCTTAGCCGACTGTACCGCAGCCAATCAATCAGGCTGCGTGGCGACGGTGAACTATAAAACCATGAATCTTTCCTCAGCCGGGACCGCGACTGGCCTGACGTCCAGCAACTTTCAGACTACGATTGCTTCAGCGTCTTCTTTCGAGTTCTGGGATGCAAGTGGCACGCGGCAGACCGTGACGGGATCAGCTACGCTCGTCGCGGGCAATATCAAAAACGGAGTCAGTATCTTTGGGGTGTCTGGACAATATCCCTCTGCTAGCTTTCCTTTGGCTTCCAATACCGCAGCGACCGATCTCACTAACTTCATCACGCAGATGACGACGGAAGGTGCCTTTGAATTTTTCGACAGCACCGGCGCTATGCATACGGGAAGCGGCGATGCAGACTTGAGCAATGTTAATATCAAAAAAGGCGTCGCCTTAGAAAACCTTTCGATCACGGGAGATCTAGCTTTTAAATGTCCGGCCAATTATGTGCGCATACCAGGTGATCAGGACTACGGTACCAATGATTTTTGTATCATGAAGGTCGAAGCTAAAAATGTTTCCAATGTTGCGACTTCTCAAATTGCCTCTGCACCTTGGGCCTCAATTTCCCAAGCGGCGTCACTCGCTCAATGCCGCAGCCTCGGTCTCGGCTACGATCTCATCAACAACGCAGAATGGATGACGGCAGGATCGAACATTGCAGGAAAAGGCGCAAACTGGACCAGCGGCACCGTCGGAACAGGCAGCCTCTTTGTTGGGCATTCCGATTACAGTCCCAGCTCTGCTTGCCCCGCTTCGGCCGATGAAACCCTGGCTTTCGTGGAATCTAACTGTACTCCGATCAATGCGGGCGGCGGATCGAATCAAAAGCGCGTTTTCATGCTGAGCACCAACGATGTGGTCTGGGATATCGTCGGCAATGTTGCCGAGTGGGTGAACTACTCCAACTATGGTGATAAGCCGAGTGCCAGCACGTGGACTGAGTATAACTCGATCACGGCGACCATCACGGCGCCTCTCGTTCATTTCATCCCGACCCATGCTGTTAAATCATTTTGGGTCGATACCTGGCAACACAGTACGACCAAGATAGGGATGTTAATGTCAGGAACAAACCTTCAGGGTGGGGCCCTGATTCGGGGCGGCGATTACATGGCAACGGCCTACGCAGGTCTCTTCTCGGCTAACCTCAGTCTAAGTCCCACTAGTACAGCCAACACCGATGGGTTCCGCTGCGTCTACCGAGCACCCAATCCATGAATCTGATGTCGCGGAGGAAACCCTCACCTCCGGGACTGACATGTCCCCCCTTGCTTGGCGAGGCGCGCGGGCCGCAGGGCCGGCCCCTCATTTTTTCCTCACCTAAACAGCCTCTATCCCTCAAGTTTTCTCGCGTATTGCCGACTGAGATAAAAGGTGGGCTTTGTGCCCCGGGAGGTAGCCTTGACTAAGATCCGCCATAAGATCGACGAAACCGTCCGAAGTTACGAGAATTTCTCGCAAATCGACGGTCGGCATCCGCTTCAGGAGCGGGTTCCCTTCGCCTACGTCAGCTACCAGGCGCGACGCCGCAAGGGTGGGAAGGTATCTTTCTTCAATTTCCCGCTCGCCAAAGAGATGGGTTTAATCGCCCCTGATCATCCCCATGAGATGAACGATGCCCTCAATGAAAAGCTCCTCGATACCTTCGCCCTTATTATCGTCAACGAGTATGATTTGATGCATCCAAGGCGCGTGGCCAAGGATGAGGTCAAAGAGCATCATTATATGGCGACCCGCTACCTCCAGCTGCAACATGCTGACCGCCGCGGCCTGTCGTCAGGCGACGGGCGCAGTATCTGGAACGGCTGCTGGAACTCGGGCGGTCGCAGCTGGGATATCAGCAGCTGCGGCACGGGCGCAACCTGTCTGTCCCCGGCGACCTCTCAGCAAAAGACCTTCTTTCGCTCCGGCGATCCCAATGTCTCCTACGGCTGCGGGTATTCAAAGCTCCAGGAAGGCCTCATCGACGTTCTCTTCAGTGAAATACTCCACAGGAATAACCTCAAGACCGAGCGAGTCCTCTGCGTCGTCGAATTTCCTAAAAACTTTGCCGTCACTGTGCGCGCCGGCGAGAACCTCCTCAGACCTTCGCACTTCTTTCTCCATCTCAAGCAGAGTCGCCTCGATCGACTGAAGCCTATGGTCGATTATCATATCGAACGCCAGATCCAGAATCAAAGCTGGAAGACCCAGCCCGGCGTCAGTCCCTATCGTCTGTTCATGAAGAATATGGTCCAAAACTTCGCTCATGCAGCGGCCCAATTCGAAGCGGAGTATATCTTCTGCTGGATGGAATGGGATGGCGATAATATCCTCGCCGATGCGGGCATCATCGATTATGGCTCGATTCGCCAATTCGGCCTCTTTTTCCATGGCTATCGCTTCGATGACCATGAGCGCTGGTCGACCAACCTCAAGCAGCAGCGGGCCAAGGCTCGCTATATGATACAGACCTTTGCGCAGATGATAGCCTTTTTGCAAACCGGTCGCAAAAAGCCGATTGAAAAATTCGCACGTGCGCCGGAGTTGGCTGAATTCGATAGGGTCTTCGAAAGATCGCGGCAAAGCTTTTTTCTCCGTCGGCTCGGTTTGACCCACGATCAAGCGCAGCTCGCTCTGCAAAGGTATGGCCGTCTCGTCGTCAATATGATGAAGGCTTTCTCTGTCCTCGAACACGCAAAATCGAGCGATAGCTTTCACAAGGTGCCAGACGGCGAGAACTGGCATATGCTGTTTTCGATGCGCAAGCTCTTACGGCAACTCCCCGAACTCATGCTGCAGAGCAAACCACCTCTGAGCGGGGACAAGCTCTTGACTCTCATGGCCTCACAGGTGGCGAAGCGGGATCCCCTGCTCGCCTCGACGCGCTACCAGAAGCTCGCCGAGCTGGTCCAAAAGCAATACAGTCAGTTGGTGGACAAGGTCCTTGAAAGCACGGATAGCAATCGCGAAACGGCTCTCCAGGAAATTTTTAAGCGCGCGGCTCTGATCAATCGCGAAGATCGCGTCACGGGCGATGCCGTGTGCATCCTTGCTGAGCAGCTCACCCGCCAGCGACGGCAGCTGAGCTCTAAGCAATTCCATAAGCTCATCGAAGAAATCATTCGCGGTCAGGTCCTCAATCCCGACTTTGTGCCGAGTGCCTACATTGATACCAAACGTATGGAAGGTGTGCTGGAACCTCTCGTCAGGCATGCGATTAAAGTCGTGCATAGCTACCGTGAAGGTCTTTGAGAACAGCTTTCAGTAATAATGAAATGGTTCCCTGTGTGAATTTTTTCAGACAGTGAAATGTGATCAGACACCGACGGGGCCCAAGGCTGATCCATACGGACTAATACGCATTTATTTTCAGGCAAATTTCTTTCAAAGAAAAACAGCATCCTGCCGACTCTCTTTCCTCTAGGCAAACTTACGGCCCAATTAAAAATACCTGCCCGCAGTTTTGGACTGTAACTTGAAAGATAGGAGACAGGTGTAATTCAAACGCGAGGTAAGCTTTGTTAAATTCTCATCATTGGTTCAACGTAACGAGTCGAGTGGCAGGAGTAGCTTTCGTTCTTTTCTCTTTCCAAGCTTGTCAAAAGGAGCAATCAGATACTAAGGCTGTGACCACCGGAACATATGAGGTCACCAACAGGATGCCTCCTGGCGGTGGCGGCATGGGTACCAAAGACCCAGTTCAATGCAATTCCAACGGCGAAAAATATTCTTATAGCGGCGATGAATCGGTCGGTGGAACGCCGATCGCCGGCGTCGATAGCAAAACCTTCGGTTCGGATAAGGACGGAACAGTCGGAGACGCTTGTGGACAGTGCGCTATGATCCGAGGAACTAAGTTTATCGTAGTCGATCGCATCTGGCAAAACGGTGGCGCTGGCAGCGACGAATACACGGGTAGTAGTTCCAATAAGCAAAGCACAGGTAAGACCGGTCACAATCAGATCGATGTTGCTGGTTCAGTGGCGAATAAGTGGTATCAAGAAGACAAGGCGAAGAACGACGTCGATCACACAACCACTTACGGCGATCAAGATATGCACGTTGAAGTCGTTGGCTGCTAAGTTTCAGATATATGTTGAACTATGGGGCCGAAAGGCCCCCTTACTTATTTGGTCTTAGCGTGGGCAAAAAACGCTTGCATCATACGCGGTAGATTCACGGCGACCAGCTTATTGGTGATCGCGGCCGGTGCAAAGATCTTAAACTCCACATCCAAACTATAAGTCACCTTGCAGCGCTCAGGTCCCAAGGACTCAATCTGCCAGCGACCACTGTTCTTTTTGAAAAAACTGCCGGATTCCAGCTCCCACGAAATGGACTGCGGGCGCTTCTGCGTCATCTTAAGGATATAAGTGAAACTCTTGACGACCTGAATCGCATACTGGACGCGCGCTGTCGTCTCGGTGAACGCGAGGACTTCAATGGCATCGACTTCCGGTAAGACATCGGGGTAGTGAGCGTAGTCGAGAAGGGCTTCGTAGTATCGTTCGGCGGCTATATCAAAAATCTCTTCGCGGGATGCACCTGCCATAGGACCCTCTCTCAGTCGTGGAACCATGATCTTAAGGATATAGCGGAGGAAGGCCGGGCGTGCCAAGCGGGAAAGAGAAGAACCGCCGGCCTGAGGCACGGCGGCTTCGCTAGGTCGATCAGTCTTGCGCAGCGGGGACAGGGATGTTGTTAAACCACATGCCGACGAGGAGGGCTTCGATGCCTTTGGAGATCGAAGCAGCCGCCACCTTGGGCAGAAGGTCGATGTCGGGTTGAATCTTAGATTCGTACATCAACAAATACTGATTGTTACCGCAGAAATCAAAGCGACCGTCGCAATCGACAGCGTGAACCGAACCGACTTGGAGCTGAACGCCTTCGACGCCGTTCAAGGGCTTCTCACCAGCTGGTACGGCTTGAGGTCCTTGGATTTGAGCGGCAAACTCCACGCTCGCGAGAGCGCCAGGATAAGCCGCTACTTTAGAGTTAAAAGTCACGCCGCGAACCTTCTGGTAGCCGATGGGCGACTTGAGTTTGTAGTCATAGTAGTGACGATAAACAGTCGTGCCATTTACTTGAACGGTTGGCATCCGGATGCTTTTGGTGAAAACCAGATCTTCGGTGCCGGTCGATTCGGCGAAAGCAGGCCAGGTATTAAAGGAAAGGTAACGGTTCAGCACATCATCGACCGTCGCAAAAGAGGCTTTGTCGATGACCACGAAGAAACGGAGATCGACAGCTCCTTTGAAGGGAGGAGCGTCGGCCGTCGAGCAATAGCCGACGGCAGCGATGTCAGCGGCGCAACTAGCGGGAGGGGTTGGTAGGGCTTTGGCGTGGAGAGTGGCTCCAGTCAAAAGGCCTGCGAGAAGAAGTGTGCGTTTCATGATGACTCCAAGAGATTAGGGAGAGCCAGGCTCTCTGTTAGGATGAGATGCAGTATCACTGATAACAGCCGGTGGAGCGCTGCCTTGCGTCTCGCTCGGCAGATCGTGTCCGAGCCAGCGTTCGAGAACGTCCGCCTGCTGTTGATTGAGTTGGGCGTCACTGGCCAGCATCCAGATGCGATCGAGAGCGTGGCGAAAGCCATTGTGTTCGGGTTCGATGTGCCAGATGAGGCGTGATTTAAGATAGGCAAGGGGCCTTTGCAAACGAGTCAGAAGATCGCTGCTTTCAAGCAAGGCATCGCGCCAAAGATTTTCAGGAGTGGCCACGGCCGCCGCGAGAGCGGCAGCGGTGACGCCGCGAGCCGCGCTGTCCTGCAAGAGATGCAGCCAGCGCTCGCCATCGGTAAACCCGAGCTGATCGGTCGCCAGCCAACGCGCAAGGACGCCCGCTCCTGCCGTTTCGGTTTGCAGGAGTTGGTTGCCTTCTGCCAGCAGCCGCGGCCAGAACAAATCTTCCGTCATCGCTCCTGTACTTTGATGAGCGGCGAGGAGAGAAGGCAAGCCGCCGAGGAGATGAGCGAGATTCGATGCGGTGATAGCCTGAAGACTCGGGCCATCGGTGCCATCGAGCTTTTGCAAAGGTTGTTCCCAGGCCTCGACAAAAATTCCCCAGGCTCTTTGATAGCTCTCGCCCCAATCGCTCAGGCGCCAGCTCTTTAAGACAAGGTCCCAAGACTGCGCAAGAAAACGCTGCTGATCGCTTTGCCAGAGAGTACCGAGCGCAAGACCTTCGGCCAGCATCTCGCGCGCGAGTCGTTCTTGAGATTTTTCATCGCCCCATGCGGCGAGCGCCCGCGGGAGCGTCGCGAGGAGATTCTCCCAGCTTTCAGGAGAAAAGAGGCGTCCAGCTACAGCCCACGACTGCAGGGTTTCCCTTTGCGCGGCGAATTTCGCTAGACGGAGCCCAGGATTTTGCCAATCGAAGCGATCCTCGAAAAGTCCAAGGATAGCCAAAGGCAAATCGTTGCCCATAAAATCATAGTTTTCCGCCGATGCGTAATCGGCGAGCAGGAGCGAGAGGATTTTTCTCTCCTCAGGATGCTGGTCGAGGGCGGAGAGCCAACGCACAGCAAAGGTGAGCATGGTGCCACCCTCGGCGGCGGTCGTCCGCTGCAGATCAATCGTGCGGCGCATAAGGCGGCGCAAGCCATCCTCCGCATCGACTTCGGCCAACTGAGCCAGAGCTTGCTTCCAGGCTTCCGCATCAAACTTCTGGCGCGTGGCGTCGAGCCAACTGCCGAGCAAACTCGGAGCTCCGGCCCAAAACTGCAGCGCATAGAACTGGCGACGACTCTGTGAAGCGGCGTTGGCGTTGTGCCAAACGCCGAGACTTTCTCGCAGCCAAAGCTCAGCACGCGTCTCAGCGTTGAGTCCACTCTGTTTTTGGAGTTTATAGAAGCGGAGAGCCGCCGGAATATGCGCCAATCCAGGTTTGAGATGAGCTTCTTTGCCCATAGCAAAGACATCGTCGAGGACGCGCTGCGTCATCCATCGTGGAAAACGTAAGGGATCGGCGGGAAGAGTGGTCAGACCACTCACGCCTTCACAACTTTGGGGTTGCTGGAGAGTCAGCCCGAGGCGCTCCTGCCACTGGCGAGCTGGCCCCAGATCATCGGCGGCGATGAGAGGGCAAAAATGAAGGGCGAGAATCCGGGCGATATAGGCTTTGTATTGGGCATAGGCTGCTTCATCGGAGGCGGAAGAAAGTTCGACGGGACAGGGGGCTGTTTCCGCTTCTGAAATATGACAGAGACGCCCTCCAAAACCGA
Organism: Oligoflexaceae bacterium; assembly: GCA_947474445.1. Lineage (GTDB taxonomy): Bacteria > Bdellovibrionota_B > Oligoflexia > Oligoflexales > Oligoflexaceae > Oligoflexus. The sequence continues at coordinate 9,011 of CANJJY010000022.1, read as the reverse complement.
TCAAAGGCTGAGGAAAATAGGCGATGCCAGACCGCGTGAAACTCAAAAGGTTGAAAGTCGAAAATAATTTGAATTCTGGCGTAAAAGATTCGACCGAAAACTTCTGCACGTCGCGGATGAGATTCTGCCGGGCATAGGGAAAGAACTGATCGCTGGCCGCAAAAGACTGCCAGTCAGGCAAAGCTGCAGATTGGAGAGCTTCGAGCGTTTGCAAGGACGGGTCGGCGAGAAAGGGTGGAGCGAGCCTTGCAAATAGAGTGTAATCGCCCCCAGGGCTCGCCATATACGCCGCGCTCATGAAGCCGCGGAGGGCCTGCGTGAACTGCGTGGTCGTCGGAGTGGGATTGGCTCCTGCGCTGATGCTCGCTCCCTTCGGCAGCGGCAGAGGGATCTTCAGATAATGCCTGAGTTGATAGAGAGTCAGGATGCGAGCTTCGTTCGCATCGTAGGGTTTCACCTCGAAAAATTCTGGAGAGAACTGGGGACTCTGCGAGGCCCAGCGCGGCGGAGCGAGCTGCCAAAGATCGGTCCAGTTAGCCGCCGCCGTCATCGATGGGAGCCAAACCTCGCGCGACCAAGCCTCAAAGCGGGCAGCCAGCTGAGGCGGAACGTCTTTACTGACCAGACCGCTGCTGCTCAATTGCTGCGTCCAGAGACCCCAGGCGGCTTGCTTGCTCCGGTCATAGGGATCGAAATCGAGGATGGCTTGCGTCGGTTGCAGGAGTTCTGCGCTCGATTTAATGAGAAAGGGCGAAGCCGCCGTGATGGGACCTAGAGTATCACGATGGCGATTCCCATCGCTGACGAGACTGACAAAGTTATTGAGGTTGCTGCCGAGGCTGACGAAGGGAGTGAGATCCTCGTTGCTTTGCACGGCAAAAGCAGGGTGACGAAAGATAGCGAGCGAACGGCGCTGCCGATCGAGAAAGGAACTCAGAAAGGCAGGATGGCTGCGTAGAAAGGCGCTGAGTTCGGCGTCGGCAGGAAGTTTTTCCGTCAACACTGAGGACAGCTGCAGACGATCGGCTAGAGCGGATTCGAGAGGGCCGCCTGCATAGAGGCCCGCAAAGATGCGACTCGCGCGCTGATCGGCGGTTTTTTCTCCGGCGTCAATCGTATTGGGCACGAGGTCGTAAAATTCTGAGGCGCGACTGGCCATTTTTTCAAGGGAGGCCGCCAGGACCTTTTCCAGGAAATCTTCCGTGAGCTCTCCGCGGTATTTGCGCGTCAGCGCCTCGTCAAAGGACGCCACCTCTTCGATGGTCGCGATCGATTGCGCGCGAAAATCAGCGGCCATAGCCTCGAGACCCTCGGCCGAGAAGCTGCCGGGCGCGAGTGAGAGATTGCGGAGAGCATAAGGATCGGCGCGGAGCTCGCGGCTCAAATGAGCGAGAGACTGCAGCACGAGATCTTGCAGGAGGCGAGGCGAAGGTGGCGTATAACCATCCTGCCAATAGGAAGCGATTTGCGCTGGAGCCCGCGTTTGCGCGGCGAGACATGGTCCAACGGCGACACTGCAATCAGTGTCGATGCTCACGCCCGTCCAGCTGGAAAAAGCGGCTTCAAGCGGAATTTTCTGATCACAGGCACTCTGCGGAGTCGTCAGGGTCTGAACGAGGGCAGCGTAAGAAGCAAAATCGCCTGTATCGCGCGCCGCGAGTCCATCGATACTTAAGTTTGAGCAGCCTGGAACGGCTCCTCCTTCTTCCATCAAGGTGGCTATCTGAGAGATCAGGCGGCTGCCGCCCATCTTGGCTCTGAGACTATCGAGAGTGGGATCGTAGGCATCGCTCAGGAGGCGTTCAATCGCTCCTGCGACTGTGTCGCCGTCGGCGGCGCGGAGGCCTTGCATATCATTCAGCATCGATAACAGCCAAAGACTCGGCCCGCTCTGTTGATCGATCGCCGCAGTAGCGGTCTTCAGGAGCTTTTGATCGAGCGCTGGACGCGAGGTGCTGCCGCTGCTGCGATAAAGATCCCACATTTTGAGGAGGCCGCGACTCAGACCTTCTCGGTCGGCATCAGACCAAGAGCTGTTAAAGGCGGCGAGATGCTGAGCCGGCGTTTGCCCTTCCGCCGTGGGACCTTCGGGCGCGTGAACAGCGGAGGAGCCCAGTTGAGGTTGACGCCAGCCATCGATAATAGACTCGCGGTCGGCGGCGGCGAGAACGCGAGTGGGTGTGGCGCTCAGGCTCTCAGCAAGGGCTTGCATCAGACTATCGTCGGTGAGAGGTGCGCGGGACAGGGTGAGCAAAGGTTGCCGCAGACGTTCACCAGCCAAGATTTCGTGCGTGAGGGATTCGAGGCCATCGCCCTGCAGTCCGGCGAGAAATGCACCCAACTCGCGCATGAGGTCTTGCATGCGCGCCGAGCGCGCCCAATGCACAAGAACTTCCTGCGCGCGATCCGTTTTCATCGCGATCAGGAGATTCTGCAATGCGCCGAGTCTTTCGCCGCGCAGAGACGGTGCTTGGGTCAGATCGCGATCGAGCAAAGTTCCAAAGGCGAGAAGATAGGGATAGCGCTCTTCGTGGGTTTTGCCCTGAGGGTCAGGCAAGAGCAGAAAATCGATTAGATTTTGCAGCTTTTCCGGTGGTAGTGAAGCCAGCAGCGCCTCGGTCGAGGGCAAGGTTTCACCGCCTTCGTCATTTTGATTTGATGCGCAGCGAAGCAGTTTATGAACGAAGACGCCGCTCAGTTCCCATTGGGACAGATTATTCTCAAGGCAGGCAGACGCCGCATCCGGGCTTTTAAAAAAACCGCGATGAGCATCAGGCGTTTCGCTCGGTCGCGAGCATGCGCTCCAGCACAGGATAGCCGCTACGAGCAGAAAGCCGGCTGTGACTTTAGAGAGCATAGTTCAATCCTCCCGAGAGAGTATGCAGCGTGCTACCTCCTCGGGTGATCGCGGTATCGCCGTTGGCTGCGTAGGTTTTAAATGATGCGAGATAACTCAACTGATAGGCGGCTTCCAGCGCCAAACGCCGACCTTCTTGATCAGGAGGCAAAGCCCACACGGTGCCGAGAGCGAGGACTTGCCGCGAGGGATCGACGAGAGTTGAACGAACGCCAGGTTTGTGCGCTGAGGTGTGATATTCATAGCCGCAACGGAGGTCCATGTGTCCCCATACCGTTTCACCAAAAGGTTTGGACAGGCCCACCCTATAGGCCTCCGTATCGCGCAAACCAGCTTTGCGATTGTTCGCCGCGCCTTCGGCCGAGACAGCGGCGACATCGGGTCCACTGAGATTAACGATAGGGGCGCGATACTGCGACCAAGCAGACTTTTCAAAGGCTAGAAAAAGAGCGTAGGTGGAATCTTCCCAGGCCATGCCCAGGCGAGTTTGCGCCGGATCGAAGTAAGGAACGAGACTCGTCCTCGCTTCGAAGGGCAGAGTGGCTTCCGCGGTGGAGAAGGCGAAAGATGAATCGATTTCGCTCGCGCTTTCCTGCGCTTCACGGTAGGTCGCGCCGATCTTCAATCGATCGTGCTGCCAGAGGACTCCGCCGTAGGGAACGACGACGGGTTCGAGATCAAGGTCGAGGCGTCCTTCCGATTGGTCCTGTGCGAGATTCACCTGCAAAGTCCCGCGGGCACGGAGAGAGTAGTATGCTCCGCCGCCGATCGAAAAAGCTGGACTCACGCGCCAAGCCAGGGCTGTGAAAGCGACTGGCTTTTGCTCTTGGCCGTCGTAGCGAAGATAAGTCGTTTGCTGCGGTGAGAGGCCGCGGATGCGACCGACTTTGCCTTGCGGCAGATAGGTGGCCAATCCGAAATGCAGAGGATCACTGAGTTTGAGATGAATCCCGAGCGTCGCACCTTCGAGATCACGCCCTCCGGCGCGCCCCTGATTGCTTTCGTTTGCCCAAGTGGTGTCCCGCTCTTCCGGGAGCTCTCGCAAGCGAAAGCGCGTCATCATCAGATGCGTCGCGACCTCGCTTTGGTCGCTGCTCGTGAGCGTTGCTGGGTTTGTATAGGCAGCATAGGCCGAGCGGCCTGCTGCCGTCGTCGCATTGCCGATCGCGACCGTCGCCGCTCCCTGGCCGTAGGTGTCAAAGACGTTGGCTCGCGCAGTTCCTGCCAAGCACAATAGACAAGCCACGATGCGAACGTGGGTCACACGATCCATCCACATTATTGATTCCCTCATGTAGGGAGGACCTTCTGTATATGGGGCGCATAAGGGTCCTCGGCCCCCTTCCTTAGCAATCTTTAAACACAGGGTCAAACTCTTAGAGGTCAGGGGCAGGCGGGAGGGTTTGGCCGGACTGCGCTCAAAGATCGCAAGGGTCGAGCCCTGGGCGACAAAAGGGACCAAAGAGGCCCCCCAGAAACCCTTATTTATCGGTAAAGTTAACTCAAAGAATAGTGCTTAAGTGCTCTTAAAGATTACATAATAAGGCTGAATTTGAGGAGTGTTGCGGAGGTCTCTTCAGACCTGCCATCCTTGAGCCGAAGAGATGAATTGAACCAGAGGCTAAAGGAGCATCGGAAAAGTGAACAGACTGAAAAAGGCCCCAGGACAATTTTCTGATCAAAGATCGCAGGTGCGCTACGCGATCAGTGCTCCGGTGCCCGGCAAGCTGTGCAAAGGTTCAGGAGAATCGCTGGAAGCTGTCTATGTCGATGTTTCTGAACGCGGCCTGGGTATTTTTCTCGTCGATGATCAAATCCAAATCGGCGAGCGCATCGTTCTCCTCCTCGAAGGGCAGGAGCCTGTGACCATGCGGATCTGCTGGACGCGGCCGACCGATGGCACCGGTCAGACCGCAATGGCGAGCTTCTGTCGCGCTGGCCTTTGCGTCGAACCTATTACGGTCAATCTGTTGAAGATACTTCGCACCTATTCTTGTGTCGAGTGAGTGAGATGAAAGAAAGCGAATTAGCAGCTCTGCGGAGTGGGAAAAAGGCTATCGGCGTCGTCGCCCCGACCGAAATCAAGCGACGACAGATCGTCGATGCCCTCCATTTGCTCAAGTTTCCAGACATCAGATCTTATGCGAACTATTTCGACCTCGCCGTCGATGTCGATAAACAAGTCGTTCAGTGGATCTATTGCACCTATTACGATCAAGAAGGTGAGGGACTCGCTGCCTATCTTCCCCAGATGCTTGCCGGCACCAAGCAGCCACTCTACACTGTCGTCATGGTCAAGGACTCCGAACAGACCTTCCTGCCCCTGCTTTTCAACCACGGTCTTCTGCATTGGATCGAGGCGGCCGAAGCACCCGATGTGATGGCGCAGAGTTTTTACACTTTCATCAAGCAGTTCGATAGCGGCTCGGCCGCGAGTCTGCAGGCTTTTACTTCTTTTCGCAACTATTTGAAAGGCGAGAAGCGCTGGAGTGAGATCGTCGAGACGGCAGAAAACCTCTTAAAATTCTATCCCCTCGACGACGTCCTGCGTCTGCAGCACATCGAAGCCCTAGCAAAAATGGGCGAGTTGGGGCGAGCCCGGAGCCTCTTGCTGGATTTCGACCTTTACGACTCAAACCTGATGCCTTTTGTGACCAAGTTGAGGGAAGCGCTGCTGCAGGAAGGTGAGGGCTCGCATAAACTCATCGCCCTGCAATTCAATATGCAATCGGCCCTCATCGTCGATCCTCTCGCCGAAAGCTTGCAATTGATCGAAGGGAAGTGCCGCGAGCTGGGCTTTCGGGAAATTTATTCTTTCAAAGATGGAGAGGCGGCTGCAGCGCAGATCAAAAAGCAGCCGATCGACTTTGCCATCATTGAATGGCAGAGCCCGGGCGTAGCCGGTCCCTTTCTGATCCAGAGAATTCGTGAAGAAGGTTATATCGATATTCCTATCATCGTTATCACCGACAACTTAGAAAGGGCCGATATCCAGCTGGTCAAAGACATGGGCGTTGCGCAGGTCTTAAAGCGTCCACTCAACATCCAGCAGCTGACCATCGCTGCCGCTTGGGCGATCGGTCAAACCAAAAATCCCACCGAGGCTCTCAGTCTCGAACGCAAGATCATGTCTTTGCTCGCCCAAGGCGATAATTTGGGTGCCCAAGAATTGTTCCGTAAACTACAGACGATCAGCAGTCGCGATCCGGTCAAAGATCTCTACATCAAAGCCTGTTTTGCCTATCAGAAAGGGCATTTTCTCGAAGCGAAGCGTCTCTTGGTCGAAGCCACCCGCACTTCCAACGGCGACAACGTGAACATCGCCAGTCAGCTGGCGAAGTGTCTCATCCGACTTGGCGATACCAAAGCGGCTCTTTCGCTGCTCAAGCGTGTGACGAGCTTCAGTCCTAAGAACATAGAAAGACTTTGCACGCTTGCTTGCACAGCGCTCGAGGAGAACGATCTCCAGTTAGCGGAAGAGAGCCTTATACAAGCCGAAGAGATGGATGGGAGCTCGAACCAAGTCCAGGAAACCAAGGTCAAGGTAGCGCTGGTTGGCGGTCAAACGCAGATGGCGGGCGATCTCATCAAACTGATCAAGAACGTCGATGCGCTAGTGGGGCATCTCAACAATCTCGGGGTGGTCATGGCGCGGACCTTGGATCTGACGGAAGCGATTCGCCACTATAAGAATTGCCTCAAAATCATCCCCCAACAAAAGCTGACGTATCGCGCGATCGTCGCCTATAACCTGGGCCTCTCGCTCATTAAAAACAAGGAACCTCAGCTCGGTTCGGTATATATCAAACAGGCGGTCGATCAAGGCCAGAGTCCAGTCTATGCGCGAGCCGATTCTCTCTATCGACGGCTCCTCGAAGCGCGGCAGTCCGGTAAAAATTTTGAATTGCGGGTCCCCCTCGTCCTCGAGCCTATGGCGCCTCAGGAGCAGCTGATCGAACAGCTGCCACCTTATGCTGACATTGAAAAGCTCAGACGGGAATCACCCCTGCTCAAAGGTATGGTGCCAATCCCCGACCAGAAGAAGATCGCATCCTAGGCGGTCTAAGGATCGGATGAAGCGTTGACGCTCGAGATTTTTCCATACCAGGGTCCGAGATTGACGATGCCGCTCAAGCGGAAAGTGCTGACGTAATTCGAGCTGCCCTCGTTATTGGCGATGCCATGAAAACCGATGATCGCATAGCCATCCCGTCCGAAGCCTTTGATCCATTGTCCTCCGCCCTTCAAAGCTGTGCCCTCAAACCAGACGCGACCATCGCCCTTGTTGGTATTGACGCTCAGACTGCCTATGGCAGGTCCTCGGAGCAGGGCGGATGTTACGGTCAATGGCTTCCACCAGATGCTCGTGATGTATTCGTCGGGAGCTAGTTCCAGGAGCGCAGGATTTGCGCAATTGGTTTGTCCGTAGCTTTCCGCGGGCAGTTCGCTCGATTCCGTGCGCGGTCTGACGAAAATGCCATCGAGTTTTTTGTCACCGCAGAGCCGAATGAGACCGATTGCTTGCGGTCCGACCATGCTGTTGTTGAAGAAGGCACTCGAAAACTTGAAGCTCTGATTGGTGAAGAGATCTTCGATGCGTTTATCAGGTTTGTTCGGCAAATCAGCGGTCGCTAGGGTGATGCCGATTACATCGCTACCCCCCTCGACGATTTCCGGATTGGTTTGATCGACACTGCCTGCTGGCGCAAATTGCTCGGGATTGTGGGCTTCATAGGCTTTTCTTTCGACGAAAATGCCGCCGATGCCGCCGATATAATCACTACGACCCAGGCGACCGGTATTGATCAAGAGCCCGGCGATGACGCGCTGTTTTATCTTGACCAATCTGGGTTCAATCTCATCGCTGCCCAAAGACGTATCGATCGACTTCCATGGCACAGAATCGTCGGCTTTACCTTTCCAGAGAGCGAGTTTTTCGGTTTCGCCACTTTTCACAAAGATCTGAATTTCGGTGAGATAGGTCGTTTTAATCTCGCGGGTGGGGCGACTGAACTTCACCTGGATTTTGGAAATGTATTCTTGGTCTTGCAAGACATAGGGGTTGGTATATTCGGGGTGATCCTTGTTGTTCAGCTCGCAGCCTTCGCTACCCAGTTTGCAACTACCAAAAATATCGCTCGATCCATTGCGGTAATTCAGCTGAATGCTGGTGAGAGCGATCTTTTCATGAAAAGCAATCCCTATAGATTTTAGAGCAGGAACCCGTCCCCAATAGATGTTGCTGCGTTCACTTGCTTCGGTTTTGTCGCCCGCCTGGGGAAAATGCAGGTTGCCTTCGATGATATAATCACGCCAACTCTCAGCAGCTTGCGCTTCGGTACGGGGCGCGACGTAGATGTTGATCGCTGGGAGATTGGTCGGTACCTGGTTCGCTTTGCCGTCAAGACTGGCCTTATTCAGGTGAGAGTTCTGCAGTATCAGCCACTGATCTTTGCTCGTCTCATCGCAGGAGGTACTGACGATGATAAAGCTACTGCCATACCTTTTATAGCCCGCGCAGGAATAATCGTGCAGAGACTGTATGACCTTGATGTGCGAGCCGGGGTCGACGTCGATCACCTTTTTTACGTGCCAGATGCCGGCTGTCCCGCAGGGCTGACTGACGAGACCTTTGCGGCCAGGAAGCAGGCATTTGGAGGGCTCGTCGACAGGACTCATGCGAAAGCGATGACCTTCGCCGAGGAGAGCGTCGTTGCCTAAGAGGACCCAATCAGAGAGAGTATCCGCGTCATCGAGAGAGGACGAGTCGCGTAAACTGCGGCACGCATCGAGATTCAGCAAAACGAAACACCATGCGGCAAGCCCAGCAGCAGTCTTTTTCATAGTTTGGCCTTTGCTCCCGCGATTTGTTCGGGGGTCGATTTGGAGGATAGGAGAACCTGGATCGCTTGCTTCTTGGCGGGCGCTATTTTCGAGGTCTCCAGATCTTTGAGCAAGGTCAGGTCGATGTATGAATTGATTTCGGCCGCGCGCGGAAAGGGCATCAAAGGATGGTTGCAGGCCATGATTCCGCAACCCATCTTGCCCGGTTGTTCCCGCGCGATCCTGAATATTTCAGTCAGCTCCTGCCGGCCGTACTTGTGGTTCTTGATCATCTGCAGAATGGTGTGATTGAAAGCCGTAGCGGCATAAT
>CANJJY010000021.1 GCA_947474445.1 Oligoflexaceae bacterium | reverse complement strand
GGCCCTCGTGCGAGGTATAAAAATCGACCGTCGAGAGACTTTCTTCTCGCGTGCCGAGAGATTCCATAAAGACGATGGCGTTGCGGATGTCGCTTACAATGCGTTCGTAGGCAGCGCGCTCGGGAGATTGCTGCACAAAGGAGAGATCCCAATTGTGGGGATGATGCAAGTCGGCAAAACCACCGGTCGTCAGCGCACGGATATAGTTGAGCGTTGCCGATGCCAAGAGGTAGGCTTGCTTGATGCGTTTGGGGTCGGGCTTTCTCGCGGCCAGATCGGCTTCGAAAGAATTGATGATATCGCCGCGATAGACTGGAATTTCCTGACCGTTCACAAGTTCGGTGTCGGCTGATCGAGGCTTGGCGTACTGACCGGCGATGCGACCGATGCGAACGATAGGTTTACGCATGCCGTAGCAGAGCACGACCGACATCTGCAAAAGGATTTTAAGCTTGCTCGTGATCGCTTCACGGTTGCAGTCTTGAAATCGTTCGGCGCAATCGCCACCTTGAAGCACGAAATGTTCGCCGCGCCCGGCAAGTGCAAGTTGCTTCTTCAGCTTGCTTATTTCGCCCACGAAGACGAGCGGTGGCAAACGGTTGACTTCACTCAAGACCTCAGCGAGCAGCAGCGGATCATCATAGGTCGGCTGCTGAAGGATGGGTAGGGCTCGCCATGTTTTGGGCGTCCATACAGATGAGTCTTGAGAAGTCACGCGTCGATTCCTTATAGATATTAAGCTTGTTCTGGAGCCGATCCGCGCATGCGTTCGGCATAAGAACGGATCATGGCGAGAACATTGACGAGGCCGTTCCTTCGGTTCATCGACAGATGCTCAGTAACTCCCGCTTCGCTCAAGAATTCGGGGGAAATTTCTAGTATCTCTTCAGCTCGAGCACCATTGTAAACCTGCAAGAGGAGGGCGATGATACCTTTGACGATCATCGCTTCGGAATCCGCCATGAAGGAGAGTTGCTGCCCCTGGATCTGCGGGACGAGCCAGGCACGGGAAATACAACCTTTGACGAGAAATGCTTCGAGCTTGAGCGCTTCCGGAAGAGCGGGCAGCTCACGTCCTTTCTCGACGAGGTAACGAAACCGTTCATCCTTGTCAGTGAAAGCTCGAAGTTCTCGCAGCAATTGATCTTTTCGTTCTGTCAAAGTCGTCATAGCTGAACCAACCTGCTCTCATGTCTCAAACGGGGCGAAAATTGCCGCTCTGAGCTTAGGTTTATCATGGAGCTTCGGAGCTTAGCCAGTTTCCTTTGAACCGGCCGCCCGGGGTCACCAGAATTCCAGGCAGTTCTTGGAGTAAATACCCGAACTTACTAAAATGACTTAAGAGAACGCCAACTCTTACCGATAAGACAAAATAGGTGGGATTGAGGGTTTCAGGCGAGGGATGGGTAATGAATAAAACCAAGTACTTACGGATACTTATCTTAGGCATTGGGCTGGCGCAAGGCGCCTGCAGTGCTGGAGGAGCGTCTGATGAAGGAAAAACATCAAATAAATTCGAAGGTTCGGAGGATGCGTCAGCTCTTGTCCCCGATCAGCCGATAGAGAATAAAGATGTCGTTGGTGACGAGGTCGTTTTAGCTGAAGACAAAATCGAGGGGGTCAAGAATGAGGCTTCTCAAGACTTACCGACTGGAAACAATCCGCCGCCAATCGGGACGCCTAGTCCGGACCAACCTGCTCCACCCGTCGCAGCCCCTCCGGCTCCCGCCCCAGCTCCAGCGCCGCCCCCGGCCCCGGCTCCTTTCTACCCTGCGCAGTGCGCGGCGATTAAGAAAGCTCAACCAACTGCGGCGAGTGGAAGTTATAAGATTTACTTGAATGCCACGGATGGGGCGCGCGTCGCCATCGATGCTTATTGCGATATGAGCGAAGATGGGGGCGGATGGACGCTTCTCTTGAATTACGTTCACAAAGGCGGCACGAATCCACTGCCTGCCGTCCTCAGTAACAAGCTTCCCCTGCTCGTGAGCGATACGCTTGGCGTCGATGAGTCGACGGCGGTAGGCGCATGGGGTCATGCTTCTAACGCTGCTCTCAAACAGTTCAATCCAAGCGAATTGCGATTCTATTGTCGATCGTCAGCGGTTGCGCGGGTGGTGCATTTCAAGACGAACGACGCCAGCTGTTTGGCTGCTTCCACGACCGGGATAGGGACCTGCACGGGAGTCAAGTCGAGCTTTTCGACTCTCACTGGTCACACGGGCAATACCCCGGCAAACGTCGATCGAGGCGCGACGAATGGCGGCGAATTTGCTTTGACATCGGATGTTTTTGGTAGCAACACTTTTACCTACGATGCGATGTGGAGTATTCACGGTGATACTTCAGAGACTTCGTGGGAATGTGATTTCGGTTCGAACTCGTCAGCGGCCGATACGATACACCGCATCTACTTTCGCTAAGCGAAGGTAAAAATGATGAAAGCCTCAAGCTTTGTGGAGCTTGAGGCTTTAATTTTTTAACTTTGCGTCAGGTGTTGTTGCGACCCACGATCAGGATCTGGCCGATGCGGAGATCGGAGCGCCTGAGGTTGTTCATTTTCTTTAGTTCTTGAATAGTCACGCGAAAGCGTCGCGCGATGTCCTGCAGGTTGTCGCCTCTTTGAACCTTGTAGTAGGTTCCGTCCCGCGCTTCGTCCTGACTCTTCAGTGAGGCGAGGGCCGCCGCCTTGCGAGCTGCAAGCGTATCGGCTTTGCCGAGGGCTACGCCGGCTTTGATCTTGGTCTTGCTTGCATTCACAGATGCGGGTTCCACCGCTACAGCTGCTGCCGCACCAGGAAGCTTGAGCTTTCGCCCGACAAATATCCGGCTGCTCCGCAGATTGTTGCTGGTCATCAACTCGTTGACAGGCACTCCGTACTTGTCGGCGATCATCGCTAGATTCTCACCGCGACGGACGCGGTGAAACTTGGGCCGCGTGGCACCATCTCGCGCTTCTTCAACCGCGATCTTCGCGGCCTTGTCGCGAATCGAAAGACGGAAAGGAGTGAGGTCGTTCATGGCTTCAGCGACGCTTGATTTTTGATTCTGAGGGACCCAAATCTTATAGACTTGAGAACCTGGAGGCGTGATTCCGGTTTTCAAATGAGGATTGAAGCGCTGCAGACTCTCGAGCGACACCCCAGTGACTTCCGCGACTTTTGCGAGTGGCAGTGGAGCGGGAACGGCGACGAGCGACACGGGTTCATGAGCGTCGGCTTGAGGGCGGCGGAAGCCGTATTTTTCAGGATTCGTGCCGATAATGAAGGCAGCAAGGAACTTAGGAATGTAGTCCATCGTTTCCGGTGGCAGGAACTTGCCCTTCACTAGACTCATAAAGTCCCGCGACTTACCGCGCATGATGGCATTCATGATGCGCATCTCACCGGCATTGTAGGCCGCCATCGCCAGATACCAAGAATCAAAGACATTATTCAGATCGGAGAGATACATCGATGCGGCGACGGTCGAGCGCCAAGGATCGCGGCGTTCATCGACGTAAGGATCGACGCGCAGACCGTATCTTTTGCCGGTGCCGGGAATAAACTGCCAAAAACCCATCGCGGCCATCGGTGACTTGGCGTGCAGAACAAACCCGCTCTCGATCATAGCAAGATAGTAGATCTCCGAGGGGAGGCCGTGCTCGCGGAGAGTCGCGACGATCATTTTCTTATAAGGTTCGCCGCGGTCCATGAAGCGTTGGAAAGCTTCGCCGTTGCGTTTGGTAAAAAACTGAATCCATTCCTCGACCTTCTCATTGAGTTCGGGAGGGATACCGTCTTTCAGCGTTTTATTGATCTCGTCTTCTTCGGTCCCGATCTCGGGCACGTTCTCCGTCGAGGCAACAGCGAGCTCGGTATCGATCGAATCATCGATTTCGGTCGGCTCAACTTCCCGAGGAACGTTGGCGATCGAATCTTCGAGTCCGGGTTCGTCGCTGCTCTCTTCTGTATGCGTGGCGCAAGCAGTCGGCAGTAATACGCACATAGAAAAAAGCAAAGGGTGAATTGTTTTTTTGATCATGGCGGTCCCTTCATCCGAGAAAACGCGGGTGCTGGTAGAAATGGGGATTGGGCGACGAGAGGCTCTCTCAACAGCGCCTTAGATAATGGCTTGGATACGTTCCTCCATTATACCACGGAAATTGCCGGGCTGACTGGTGAGACTAACGTCTAAAGCTTGGCAAAACAAGAAGTTATTTCCTGATCGTAATACATATGGCGGGTTTAGGGAAGGGATAAAAAGCGGGCTTACAGCCCGCCCTTTAGCTTATTAACGATAGAAGAGGGTCGCGGCTGTGCCGCTGGCCTTGATGCGTCCCGATACCTTGCGCTCGGTGGTCACGCGACCTTGTTCTAGGACAAGATTCCACTCACCGCTAGGCAGCGAATAATCCCGATCGCCTCCAGAGTTCAAGAGGACCACGAGTTCATTGCGTTGCTTTCCATTGGGGGCAATCCTGATCTCAAAGAGACCCGGGCTTAGCTGCTGGACAGAAAGCGAGCGTTCGATCTCCTCACGACTCGGCAAGCGCAAACCTGCAAAACGGCGCCGGGCCTGGATCAGTTGCGAGTAGGCGTCCGAGACGTCTTTGTAGGCTTTTTTACGTGTCCAATCCAATTTATTGACGGGATCAGCCGCTTGATACGAGTCGGGAATACCGCTTTTCGTCCTCATGATCTCTTCTCCACTGTGGAGGAGAGGGACCCCTTGCGACATCAGGACAATGGCATTGGCAAAGACCTGGATGCGCTTTTTATAGGCGAGATCGACGTTATAGGTCTGAAGAGACGACCAGGCGTTGATCTTGTCGAAGAGGTTAAGATTATCATGAGAAGTCACGTAATTGATCGTTTGAACGGGGTCGCCGGTAAAGGCCGACGTGTCGATGTCACCGGCTCCCAGGCTTCCGCGCAGCCCGTTGATGATCGTCTGCGGTTTGTAGGTATCATTGAAGGCATAACCTCCGCCAAACCCACTGTCGTTGTTACCCTTGATCGCTTCGCGATAAGAGAAGTTGAAACCGCCGAAGTCAGCTGCTTTGCCATCTGCGCGCGTCATCCGAGAGATGCCATTCAAACGGAAATGGTGAGGATCGGTATCGGTCAAGGCCGTGTAGGGTTCGCCGTAGTTCAAGAGCTGCTTGTCGGGAAAGCGATCGTAAAGATGAGTCATCCAGCCTGTGATTTCGTCGTAGTCGAAGACGCCGGCGACATCGAAACGGAAGCCATCAATGTTGTAGGTATTGACCCAGTATTCCAAGGAGTCTTTGATATACTTATTAACCATCGGTTCTTTAGGATCGATCGTATTTCCCGTACCAGTCAGCTGATAGCCGATACCATCCGCATCAAAGAGAAAATACTTGCCCGTGATATCCCCGAAATACTTTTCACCTTCGTCCGCTTCGCGCCAAGGACGGACCCAAGTATGATTGTAGACCACGTCCATGATCACGCGGATTCCCGCTTTATGGAGTTCGTTGACCATCGTCTTGAATTCGCGAACGCGATGTTCGTAGTCGTTAGGCCGCGTTGAGTAGCGTTCTTCGACGACATTGAAGTTTTCCGGATCGTAGCCCCAGTTGTAACAATTAGGACCATTCTTACGATCTTTAAGCGAGCAGGTGGCGTAATCAAATACGGGCATCAGCTGCACGTGGGTGACGCCCAGTTCTTTCAAATGATCGATGCCGGTTTTGATAGCAGCATCGGCTCCTTCTTGGCCTTTATAGAGATAGGTATTGGGCTCGACGAGACCGAGGAATTTGCCGCGTAGTTCCGGAGTCACGCCAGACGTCGGTGAAAACGTGAAATCGCGTACGCTCATCTCGTAGATCACAGCGTCTTCGCGGTTAACGAGGGGAGGAGTCTGGGCCCAGCCGCCTTCGGGTTGAATGCGCAGAGGATCCATGACGATGCAGAAGTCAGTTCCCGGCTCTACCATCACCGCATAAGGATCGCGAACTGGAACGTCATCGAGGATGAACTGATAGCGTTTTAAATAGTAATTGCCCGGGACCGTAACAGCCCAAACGCCTGGTTGTTTGATGGCGTCACCGATGTAACCCATCGGAATGGTCTGACCGTCTAACCACAGTTCGACACTATTACGGTCGGGAGACCAAATCGCAAACGTGGTCGATTGCTCCGAGTAGGTCGCGCCTAGATTCCGGTAGTCACGTAGCGCTTCAGGGTCGGCTTTGTAGAATTGAAAGCATTCGCTGTTTTGCTGCTCATTTTGCGCAGCCCAGAGACAGACCGTCGATTTCCCGTTGATCGCGATCTCTTGATCGATATTGAGGGTCTGGCCGTTGGTGAAGGGCTTGCCGTTCGTGGCGCTTGGTAGCGTGCGGTCTAAGGTATAGCGCGCGAGAGCATTGGCCGCCGTTTGGCCCTGCACTAGGGCATTCACAAAGGACTTATCAGACCAGACCGGCCCGCCCATGGGTTCGGCGATGGGGCGCAATTTCTTGGGAAATACCGGACAATTGTTCGGCGAATCCCAGCGGCCATCGATGAGACCAGGTCGCAGGTAGCGATTGTAAGAATAGAAGCAGCCATCGTAATGCTGAAAATCGCGAGTTTTTTCGCCGTTGTCGGGATTGCTAAAGACGAGTCTAATAGGTTGGCGAACGAGACTGCGACCTGGATACTGGCTCTGGTCGTCAAAGCGAGGCAGGGCGATCGAGAACCAGCCCGGCCAGCCAGCGACGGGCTTCATCAAAGGGCCGGGGAAAGCGCCCTGGTTGATAGCCGTGATCGCGTTGAGAGCTTGGCCATTCTTATCGAGACCACTGGCATCGGCATCGCCATCGAGGTACCAGTACCATACGTTGGCTTTATTCCAGTTTTTCGGTGCTTGAAAATAGATCAGTACAGGTTCTTTGATGACGGTGACTTCTGATGTTCCGTTCAATCGCGGCTCGTCGATTGAGTCGACGCGCACGACGCTCGAACCTTCTTTGAGGCCGGTGATGTAACCCGAATCGGAAATGGCTACCACGTCGTTTGACGGCAACCACTTCACGCGACCATCGTAAGGAAATCGGAATCCTTCCGCCGTCACTCCGAGAACTCGCAGCCGACGTTGCTTATCGACCACGATAGGTCCGTCTTGAACGGATTCAATCACGAGATTGGTGAAGGTCACATCTCCGTCGGGGAGAACAAGCGCATAGGCGGAAGTCGCCCATGCCGGCAGCACTAGCCACAGAGCGATGAGCAAGTGAAGACAGATGCCTCGTGTGATTTTCATGTTTAATGAGCCCCCTGTAGTGAACATCAGTGTACTGTGTCTGCCCTTGAAACTCGCGCCCAGCAGGCGTTTCATGCTCTCGCTCTGCGTCTGGTTCTCAGACGCGGATTATTGTCACAAGACTATGAGCTTGCAAGGAAAATCAACCATTCCGACCTTTAGGTGTGTTGGTTCGTCAAAAGCCCACGAAGCGGTCGAGTTTTCCTTGATTCGTACAAATATTTGCTCTTCTGCGACCTTACTTTCCAAAATGTCGATTTTCTGATAGCAAAGATGCAGGGATAGCCTAAAATTTAAGAGTCTTATGTCATGGAAACTGGGCTAATTCAAGCGAGATCAGCCAAAGGGGCGGATTTAGGCTTGTCTTCGACCGAGAGTCGAAAGCCTATTGAAGAGGGTGGAACGGGACGTGTTGAAAAGAAATCAAATTGCGGTCCTGATCTATACGATTGCGACTCTCCAGGTCCTCGGCTACTGCGGCAAAATGTGGTACGAAGGCAGCCGCCTCGCCAACTTTCTTTTCCTCAACACCAATCTCTCTGAAGCGACGTGTCTAGCGGTGAGCAAAGGTTCGATCGTCTTGCTCCTCATTTCTGTTTTGTGGGCATTTTTTCAATGGAGCCCCTGGCCCTTTTTTGCTCTTGCTTGCGTCTTTCTCATCGAAGCGGTATCGCGCACCTTGCTTGGGGGTGAGTTTGCGGTCGCTTATACGCTGCCGGCTGAAGCCATTCGCTTTGTGTGGCTTTTTGGAGTTGCCTATGCGCTGCTCCTGCAGCGGCGGGTCGATATCGAACGATCCTTGCCAATCGTACCTTTCATCTTTCGAGTGGGATTAGCCCTCACATTTGCCACTCACGGGTGGGAAGCCTTGCAGCAACATCCCTCCTTTGTCGATCTGATCATCGTTGGGAGCCAGCGGCTGACGTCTTGGGCCTGGTCAGAGGCGACGGCTCGCAATCTCTTGTGGGTGATCGGCGCGATCGATCTGGTGGCAGCCGTCCTCGTCATCTCAAAGCCGACGCGGAGCCTGCTCATTTACATGAGCCTTTGGGGATTGATCACGGCAGTTTCGCGCATCATCTTCTCTCCCGAGATGGGACTCTATGAAACACTGATGCGCGTGTCTCACACCGGTGTGCCACTTCTCGTGATTCTCCTCACGCCTCAACTGGCTCCCAAACGAAGCGAGCTCGCGCGGCCTCTTCGCTTTTTTCGCAAAAGCCGGGCCTCATAAGCCGAGAATTTCTCTGTTTTGCCCCCGGTGTGCTACGATTAACCAGGCTTTAGCTTTAGTCTTTTGAGGTTTGATAGATGAAAAAGCGCCTCGGCTTGATAGGGACGATAGGTATCTTGGTGCTCCATGCCAACCCCGGTAGGGCTGACGATGCACCGAGCAGCAAGCCCACTGCGCCAGTCGTCAGCAAGGACGCCGGCGCTCCGTCCGTTCCTGTCGACGCGACGCCGCCCAAGCGGGTCAAGCCGATCAAAGTTCCGCCGATCAAATTCTTCAAAAATCTTAATGAGTCCTATAATTCCGGATCGCAGCCGCATCTTTTGATGATATTGCACCTTTCGCAGGCGACTGGTGCCGGCTTCATCGAAGTTCACAACAAGACCAAGCAAGATTTGGCCATCTTTCAATTCACCATCCATGCCTTAGGGCATGAAGGCGAGCTCGAGTTTGAAGAACTGCCGGCGGGTTGGTCGGCCGTCAAGGAAGTCAAACTCTCGAGTCTGCGCGAACTCGAGATACGAACGCCTCGAGCCTATGACAAGGATGCAACAGAAATCAGTCCCCAGCTCATCATCCATCGAACCGATCTCGGGTCGGAGAAGCTTGAAGTCGGCAAGAAGAAAATCCTATAGAAAAGGACGCCCATGCGGACGTTGCCTCTACTCGCCACTCTCGCAGGTTGTCCGACATGCGGCGGTTCGCTGACGGCTGCCACCGAATCATTGTCGTGCACCGCCTGTTTACAAGACTATCCTGTTTGGGGCGGATTGCCCTGGCTATTCCCACAGGCCAAAGCCTATCGAGCCGACTGGAGTCAGCGCCTGCGCTTCTACGTGCAGTCGATCGACAAAGATCTCCAGACGCTGAAGATCGAACAAAAAATCCCTGATCTGTTACCTGCCACTCTCGAACGCTTGCGCGCGCTTATTCAGGGCAAGACCGAGCAGCTGCGGGAAGTGGAAAAGTTGCTCGAAGATCTCGATGTACCGGAAGATCCTAGCTACGAGCTCAATGCGCTCGCGGGTACACCTTTACCCGAACAGCTGAGCCTGCTCGGCTATTACGCTAACGTCCTGCGCGATTGGGGCTGGGGCGAGCAGGAGAATCAAGCGGCTTTTGATACGGTGAAAAGCCTGATGGGCGAGGGGAGCCTCGGTCTGATGGCCGTCCTTGGATCGGGGCCGAGTCGATTGGCCTACGATCTGCATCGAGCCTATCCCGGAACGACCACGCTGGCGATCGACATCAATCCTTTTTATTTGCAAGTCGCGGCGCGGATGCTCGCCGGTAAAACCCTCTACTTCTATGATTTTCCTATGGCGCCGCGCAATCTAAAATCGAGCGCGGTCAAGGTCCGTTGTAAGGCTCCGGAAGCGGTGACCAGCGGATTTCACTTTCTCCTTGCCGATGTCAGGACACCCTGTCTTAAGCCGCAGAGTTTGGACACTCTTTTTACTCCCTGGTTGATCGACGTGATGCCAGAAGATTTTCGCAGCCTCGCCAGCCGTATGAATGCCTTGATCAAGATCGGTGGGCAATGGATCAACTTTGGTTCGCTGGTGTTTCATCAGCCTTTGCAGAGCCAATGCTACAGCCGTGAAGAAGTGGAGGCGATCCTGCTCGAACAGGGTTTTGAGCTCTTGGCGAAAGAAGAGCGTGAAATTCCCTATCTGCTCGCCGCTCACAATTGCCAGAAGCGCTATGAGTGGATCTTCGCCTTCCGCGTGCGAAAAGTTCGCGAGGTGACGCCATGGCCTCAGTTGAAAGATCAGCCGACCTGGCTAGAACACCCCGAAGAAGTTATTCCGGTCTGGCCCGAAATGCAGGAGCAGATCATCTTCAATCACACCCTCGCCGTGATTCTGGCTCAAGTGAACGGAGAGCGCTCACTGGCTGACATCACGGAACTGCTGGCGCCGCAAATGGGAATGAACAGCGAACAGACTCTCGCCTTGCTCCGCCGCGTCCTGCAGCGGAGCTATGCGACACGTTCGAGGACCAAATCGTTCTAAAGAACGATTTGATCGGCAAATCGCTCGCCTAAATAAGCACAGATGCTTTCCAAAGCTACTTGATCTGCGGCGTCAAACGCTGCGAGGTCGTTGGAGTCGACATCGAGGACGGCGAGGAGTCTTCCTTTTGGATTCAAGACGGGGACGACGATCTCGCTGCGGGTGGTCGATGAGCAGGCAATATGACCTGGGAACTGCTCGACGTCAGGAACGAGTTGGGTTTGACGGCTCCGCGCTGCGGTGCCGCAGACCCCCCGTTGAAATGGGATATCGAGACAACCGTGGGTGCCCTGATAGGGACCGATTTTCAAATGCTGGGGCCGCACAACCCGATAGAATCCGGTCCAGTGATAATAGGCGAAGGCATGATGCAATTCACAGGCTACGGTGGCCAGAGCGGCGGTCCAATCGGTTTCCTGTTCCAGGAGAGCGTGGATGCTGGCAGCAACCTGCTTATAATGCTCTTGTTTGGCCTCGGCTGAGGCGGAACGGTCGAGGGGATCTAACATAGATTTTTTTCTCCTCCGCGTGCACTATATAGGCGGCACTAAATACCGTCTATACACTCCTTCCGCAAAGGATTTTTGCATGGAAATTCCCTGGCAAGGCCTCCAGACAGAGACGCTGCGGCGAGTCGTGGAAGAGTTCGTCACCCGCGAAGGCACCGACTACGGTCTCAGTGAATATTCTCTTGAACAAAAAGTTGATCACGTCTTGCGCCAGCTCCGACGGGGACAGGTCGTTCTTTGCTTCGATCCCGAACTGGAAAGCTGTCATATCCAGCCTCTTGATTCCGTGCGCGCTAGAAATAAGCCGCAGCTGAGAAATGAGCTCGATGCTGAAGGCAGTGGGCCCGCCTAACCCTCTGGTCTTTCTTTGGCATCTTTACCGTCGGCCCTGGTTTGGTATCGATCCCTGTGAATACCGGTCTCTGCGATGGCTCCTCGTCATCCCTGCCACGTGGCGGCAATCCTCAAAATTACCATCTCGACCGCCATCTCGCTGGCTTTTTAGCCCCTCAACATACCTTTTACCTAGGTCTATAAGAAACTGTATTTATACAGAAAAAATGCCTTTTAAAAAGAAAGACCACAAGGCTCTTAAGTTTCTGACTTTCAAGCCGACATCTACTAAGAGACGAGTAAGGCGGGGAGCGGTATACAAAATGCAGACGGTTCTGTTTTACGACCGAGAAAGAAACCAGGTGCGCGAACTGCGCAGTATGATGGCGTCCGCACGCTGCGACTGCCATATTCCCGCAGACGATGAGGCTTTCAAGGAAGCTTTACGTCAAGGTGATTTTTCTCTGCTCGTCTATAGCCAAGAACATCAGCATCTCGTGCGAGAAGCGGGCCTGACTCAGCCGATCAATCAGCCCGTGATACTCCTGACCGATGCTAACTACGAAGATCTCGCGCGCCTTCTCCCTGAAATACAAGCGACCAATCTGATTGCCAGGAACCCCGATGGGACGATCAAGCTCCGCGAGCTGGTCAATACCGTTCGCAAAATATTCGACGAAGATATATTTGGTGTGAAGCACTATCTGACGAATGGGACGCGCTCAGAAGTCTTTCATATCCGCGATTCAAACGAACGCAACGAATACATAGAGACTATCGTGGACTATTGCAAGAGCATGCACCTGCGCAGCACGCTGATCCAATCAGTCGAACTCTTCTGCGAAGAGCTCTTGATGAATGCCATCTACGATGCGCCTCGCGATGAATCAGGCGCTATGCTTTACAATGATTGGTCGCGTAAAGAGCGCGTGACGCTCAAGCCTAAGCAAGCGGCGCGCATGGAATTCGCGTGTGACGGGGAAAAACTGGTGGTCTCGATCTCAGACCCATTCGGGGCGATGACTTGGGACATCCTGCAATCATTTTTGATTCGATGTTTTGGAAGCCACAGTAAAATCGGCAATTTTACCGATCAAGGAGGGGCTGGACTCGGTCTCTACTTCTGCTTTGCTTCAGCCAATAGCTTTGTCGTCAATGTCGATCCTGAACGCAAATCTGAATTCATCGGCATCTTCGATGTGGCCGCAAGACCGAAGCAAAGAGCTTCGCGTTATTCCAGTCTTCACTTCTTCTCTACGCAAAAGACGCCTGTCGCGGCTCCTAGCGTGGCACTGCCCCTACGTCGTATCCGAGCGGTATAAAAGCCGGATCAAGCGGATAGAGGTAACTGCGAAAGAAACTCACATCAGGTTTTCCCCCAGCAAGATAAGCAGCTTTCCAAAAACGAGCGAGGGCATCGGCACCGACGGCCAATCGCAAGACGATGAAGTCCCGATAATCGGTGGCCACCGTTTGAGGGGCGCGACGCTGCGCCTTTTCTCTTTTGGCCTTGGCGTCTTTGCCTTTTTCCCTATCATCGCTATCACTAGGTTTGAGCAAAGACAGGCGCCGATCCAGGGTCGTCATGACGGCAACTTTCGGGTGGCTCTCACGGACGAGAGCCCAGGCCATGGCGAGAGCATCATCTTTGGTCGGAGCAAACAGCGCTTCCATCGGGTGATGGCGCTTGGCTTCAAGATAGACCTCTTGATCCAAGGCGAGATCCTGGGCGTCGACGAGTTCGGATTCAAAGTATCCGTGCAATCCGCCTTGCTGAGTCATCCATCCATCATAGTCGGAAGACGTGTGATGCGGGTTCGCAAGATCGCCGACAAAATGGGCAAGGACGCCGGTGTAGAGAAGGGCCTGATTGACCAATTTGGTCTGCGCTTCTTCGGCGGCCTTGGGATCCTGATCTTTCTGCCCTTTTTTCACTTCAGCGAGAAAACCCGTTAGCTCTTTCATTAAGTTCTGGATGCGAAAGGGGGCGTGACCGGCTTTGGCCAACTTTTCTGCGATCGTAGACCCGGGGGCGCAGAAGTCGGATTTCTTCCCGCAGTTGGCTTCGAGACGTTTTTTGTAGTCTTCAATCGTCTCTGGAAATTTGGTGGATTCTTTCATCTCACCCTGAGGCAACATGTACTCGAGGTCGATGAAGTGACTCGGACTATTCAGCTGATCCATCTCTGGTCCGCCGCGGCGCCAGGCGATGTCAGGAATATTGGAAAGGTGTCCCAGCATGAGTTCTTTGCTGGCCAGTAACTTGCCCCAGGCCGCTACCTCAGGGTTTTCGTCGTTGGCGAGTAAGCGCGCGGCAATCCGGGCGATCGCATCGTGACCTCTTTCCCCCCAAGCAAAAACCGAAGTGGGACAAACAGAGAAGGTCAGCAAGAGGAGCGAGAGTCTCAGACGCATAAGCGGGAACTCCTAATGAACGGTGAGGAGGCGGTTTTCAGCCAAGGCATTCTCTAGCACAGCCCTTCCGATCTTCACACCATCGAGAGCAGCCGAGACGATGCCACCAGCAAATCCTGCGCCTTCGCCGGCAGGAAATATACCAGGATGGCTTTGCGATTGCAGACTGTCATCGCGGAATATAACGATGGGGGCAGATGTCTTGGTCTCAACGCCAGCGACGAT
The DNA here is from genome assembly GCA_947474445.1 of Oligoflexaceae bacterium. Taxonomy (GTDB): domain Bacteria; phylum Bdellovibrionota_B; class Oligoflexia; order Oligoflexales; family Oligoflexaceae; genus Oligoflexus. The sequence goes on along the minus strand of CANJJY010000021.1, from coordinate 7,112 downwards.
GGCTTCATCGCTGATGAATCCGTGCATTTTCTTATTATATTCGGTCAAGGCACCGCGTAGACTCTCGACTACAAAACTCGGCAGAATCTGATCGATGCGGGCCGAGGAAACGCCCGGTTTATAGCTCGAGCGCATTTCGCCCTTGCTGAGACGACCCTTGATAAAATCGCCGATCCGCTGCGCAGGCGAGTGATACTGTCCGCCTCCTTCCCGGAAGGCGCGCTTTTCAATGTCGGCTTGAAACACAGCGCCGTCGAGGGCATGGCCACGATAGAAATCTTCGCGCGTGACGTTGACCACAACCGCTGCATTGGCAAAGCCGCTGGTCCGCGCGTGATAACTCATGCCGTTGATCGCGAGATGGCCCTCTTGCGCGTTCGTCGGTAGCAGATGACCACCTGGACACATGCAAAAAGTCCAGATTCCGCGGCCGCCCGATTGCGCTGCGAGCTTATATTCGGCTGCCGGCAGAAGCGTACACGATCCGAACTGAATCTTATCGATCAGCTCCTGCGGATGTTCGATGCGCGCCCCGATGGCAAAGGGTTTAGGACCGATAGCGAGGCCGCGATCGAGAAGCATACCATAGGTCTCACGCGCACTATGGCCAATCGCCAGCACGAAGTGATCGGTATCGAGCGTCGTCCCATCGTGAAGTTTCACCTTGTAACGGCTCTGGGCTCCGCCTTCTTCAAAATCGACCAGGCGACTATTGAAGAGGAACTGGGTACCGCGACTTTCCAGATAGGTGCGCATTCGCTTGGCGATCTGCATCAGATAGTCCGTGCCGATATGCGGATGAGCTTCGTAAAGTATTTCGGGAGGCGCACCAAAGCGGACCCATTGCTCGAAGAGGTAACGAATTAAGGGGTGATTGCGACCGCAGGTCAGCTTTCCATCAGAAAAAGTGCCGGCCCCGCCTTCCCCATAGCAATAATTGGTTTCGGCTTCAAAGGTACCCGAACGCCGGAGGCGATGCACCGTGCGCATCCGGTCTTCAACGGCTTCGCCCCGTTCGACGATAATGCAGGGCTGACCCATTTCGGCCAGAATCAGGGCCGCAAAAGTTCCGGCCGGTCCGCTGCCGACGATGACGGGAGGATGCCGGAAGCGCTTCGAGCCCAAACTGTAGCCAGCGAGAGGATCGAACTCCTGTCGTGCCTGGTAATCTTCCACCTTGCCCGGCGTGACGCGTCGAATCAATTCAGGATCACGGCAGTCGAAGCGGACCTGGTAGTGATATACGATGCGGCTTTTTTTACGCGCATCGAGGGATTTTTTCAAAATGCCGAGGTCGACGATTTCATCTTCGGGAATCTCGAGTTCGAGGGCCAGATGACGTCTGATGTTGGCGTCAGGATTTTGGCCTGCTTCGACGGGAACTGTCAGTTGCTTGAGAACAAAACTCATAGGCGATATCCATCATGACTCAAAACCTTAGAGGCTGAGAGTACCAAAGTTAAAGCGAGTGACAACAGGATCGTGATCAGAGAGCTTGCCCATGAAATCGGAATTGAAATGGACGATTTCGATTTCAGGTTCGCGCGCGAGAAAACCTGCGGTCACAAACACGTGGTCGATAGCCGAAGCTCCGCCGTCATAGTTGGTCGTATACCACTCGTTCGTTGGACAAAGATTGCTGTAGGTCATCAGGTTTTTGAGAAGGCCGCCGGCGAGCATACGAAGGGAGTTTTCGTACCAATAGGCATTGAAGTCCCCCGCGACGATCACCGGTAAAGCGGGATTGAGGCGCAGTATTTGGGCGACGAAGTCGTGAATCTTTCCCGCCATGCGCGCGCGCTTGGCTTCGGATCCCAAGTCGGCCGGTTGCTCAGCCTGCCAGAGCGATTGATCACCGAGCTTAGAGTTCAGGTGATTGCCGATCGCAATGAACCTTTGTCCCTTGAAGGTGAATTCCGTCACTAGAGCCTTGCGTGAGTGATCGAAGGTCGGATCGTTTGGCTTCAGGCGACCCGGATTCTGATTAAGAGTACCGTCGGGAAGGACGTAGGTCTCTTCGAGAGGCAGGAGCGGGCCGCGCTCCTCAAAGCCTACGCGATTTGCATTGTAGAGGGCCGCGACGCGAATGTTACCACCCGGTTCCCCGCCGTCCTGGTTAGGAACTGGATTGATATTGATGGCGCGATAATCCGTGCCAGGGCAATTGATATTCTTGATCAAAGCAGCCAGCGTTTGATCCGCAGCGGATCCGCCATCGAAATCGACGCCGTTGTTATCCTGCACCTCGGGAAGGGTGATAATATCGGGACACTTAAGATTGATCTGGATAGCCTGGCCGATCTTTCTAATTCTTTGCTTCTTGTCTCCACCTAAATTTTCAAGGTTCCACGTTACGTAAGTCAGGTGATCATCGTCGGCGACCAGGCGCGTCTGAGGCCTCTGCTCGAGAGGACGGATATTATTCTTTGGACTCGAGAAATTGCCGGTCACATAGAAAACGTATTCGCCACTGCCAAAGGTATTAGATTGAAAGCTCAGAATGCCTTCGAGGTCGCCGGCCATTTCATCGCCGACATCGAACACCAGATCAGGCGTGACCTGGGGCGCGAGTTCGTTAGCAACGATGCGCAGGACTTCAGGCGTATAATTAGCCGCGTTGGCATCGAGAAAGGTGCCGCCCGCTCCGGTTTTTTCTTCTGGACCATGAACGCCTTCAGGCACGGCAAGAATAGTCAGATAACCTTCCTTTTCATCATCAAACTTTTCTTTGCCGCCCCGAAAGCCTACCACGCGTGGCTTGGCCGCTTTAATACGCATCGCTTCGAGACTTTCCCAGAAGTCGACGCCATCGTTCAGATTGAGTTGGGTCTTCTGGTTGAGGTTGCCCCTATAGCTCGAGATCAGGCGACTCGGTATCTTGAGGCCTTGACTGCCGCCGATAGCGACGGGCTCGGGGAGGGGAACGTTTTCTTGCAAAATCTGGAGATCGACGATGTTACGCAAAGCTGTTCGGGTGAGGCCTTCGCTGGTTCTCATTTCATAAACGATGCCCTGGACGGCTATCAGTTGTCCGACCTTCAGATCAGGACGGGCCTTGGCAAGATAGACGTTGAGGGCGTTCGACGTGAGGGGGTCGCCGTCGTCGACGGGATTTTGCACGTACATGTCCATACCGCCTTCGACCTTGCTCGCCAGCGCGGTGATCACGCCCTGGGTTTGCACGCGATAGCCCATCCACGGTGAGAGATGAGCTCGGCCTTGGATCTCTTGGATGCTTAAGGGGGCTTCGGCAGCGCCTTTCACACTCTCGTGCAACTGCGCGCGCGGTTCGTTGAGCAGAGGGACTTGACGAAAACGCTGGAGGAATGCGAGCAGGGCCGCCCGCGCTGAAAAGCTGCCAGGTTCTCTTTCAAAGTTATTTTCGAAGCCGTTGCGATATTGGTAGCCAGGAAAGGTATAGGGGATACCGTATTGCTGGCGACTGATCGCTACGCGGTAGGACTGCTTGTCCTCGAGAGGAATGCCGCGCGGTCGCGATATTTGATAGAGAGTCGGCAATCCACCCGAATACTGGATATCATATTCGAGACCGGCGACCTGCAGATCGAGTTGATAGTTGTCGCTCGTGCGATCGAGAATGAACTTGCGGATTTCAGCGCCGCTCAAATTACCGATGAGGAACTCATCGCGTTTGTCATCGGGATAGAGAGGTAGAATTCTCTTTTGGATCGTTTCCGCATCCAAATTTTTTTCAACAATGGCGAATTGTTCGGTGTTGAGGAAGACCGAAGGATAGAAAACCATATCGACTTTATAGAAATCCTGCATCGCCGTGGCGATGAGATTGCCCGCAGTCGTCGAGCGAATCTGACTTCCCCGCGCGTCGATGACGATGGGACCCTGCTCCGTGCTGTCCTTGTTGTCGATACAGGCACTGAGAAAGATTAAGTTGAGAGCGCAGCTGATAACCCAACGATTCATGACTGACTCCTGTCCTATCGGATCTCGCTGACATGACGCTTAGAGATTAAGGAGCGAGCTTCTGCCCGCTGACAGCGACTTCTTTGATGCCCCACCAAGGAGCCGTCGCTTCATCGCTGGTGTAGCGAAAGGCTAAGGTGAAGGTCTCTTTGCCGTCGAGCAAAGCACTCAAAGGCAGCTGACTTACCCTCACGAGTTGGGCGACGCCAGGGACGCGATCACTCATGATAAAATTGGTGGGGAGCGGGACACTTTTCCACGTTGCCGTGCTGGTGTCACCTGCATAGTCGGTCGAAATCAAAACTTCGGCCTGGGTCTTCGTGACATCGCCGAACCAAAGGCCGCTGTCAAAGGACAGGCAGAGTTTTGAAAATCCTTTGGCTTCGATCGCGTTGGAGACTAACCAAGCCTGACCGGTTTTATTGAGCATTTGGCCATCAATTTTGAGGCGGCCTGAGAACTTCACATATTTGGGATCTTTGTCAGCCAGGACATTAACAAAGGCCAACTCACCCTGGCTGGTGCCAAAGGCTTCGATGGAGGGTTTGTAGGCAAATTGGAGATCCGTTCCACTGGCACAGGCGGCATTTGCTGGACTCGCCGGTGCCGGTGCGGTGGTGGGCGGAGGAGGCGTGGTGGGCTGTCGCACGCTGGTGTCCGGACGCGCTGGGACGGGCGATGTGAGTTGGGCGAGGCTGAAATCACCTTTGCCCGTTACCGTAAATTTATTGACTTGCCACTGCGTCTCCGGGCGATCGGGAACGATCTGACTGGGCTTAGCCGAAAGTCGTAGGGCGACGCTCACGGTTTTACCACGGAAGCGACTGAGGTCGAGTTCGATGCCAAAGCTGCGAAACTGAGCAGCGTACTTACCGCCTGGAAAATTGATGAGGAGATCGGTGACGTCTTGCCACTGGTCGGACTCTTGAACGTTGCCCCCTGTGTAGACTTCCGAGACTAGGATGTGAAAGCGTCGATCGGCGCCATCACCTTGGACATCGACGAGGGGACCACGCGCTGAACCTTCGATCTTCAAGGTCATGCCGTCGCGATCAGCGAGAGCCAGACGAGGGCTCAAAAGCCAGGTTTCGTCGCCAGGCTTTTCGACCTGGGCGATGAGATATTCAAGATTTCCACAGCGTATGCCGCAGCTGGTCACCTTCCACGACTGCGCCTTGTTTTGCGCCGGGGTGTAGGTCCGGAAATCGCCGAGGTCGTTGGCCAGGTTGAAGTTATGCGCAAACAAGGTGCGCAAGCGTTCGGTGCCGAATCCATCGAGGGACGCACCTTGCATGCTCGATAGCATATCAAGGGTCTGCCGCAGCTTGTCGATAAAGCCTTCGAGCAGCGTGCGGTCGTCTTGAATGAGGTTGAGCGTCTCGTAAGTCTTGAAAGACTGGTGCAGCTGGCCTAAGGCGTCCGCATCGCGTGGATCGGCGCGGAGGAGATAGGCGGCCGCGCGAATCCTGTAGAGGTTTTCTTGGAATTCATTCTGAACCCGCGGAGTGGCCGAGCGGAGGAGAAAGCCACGGGCCAGAGCTGAGTCGACGGATTGAACGGCTTCGATCAGCTGTTCGATCTCGGGGTAGCGCTCGGTGCGCGCAGATTTTTCATCGTCCTGGCTGCAGGCCGTCGGCAGGATAGCACTCGTTATCAGCAAGATACTAAGACCGAAGGCCTTCGCTTTTATTCTCAAACGCATAAAAAATCTCCACGTTAAACCGATATCAGTAAAGATAAGTCGTCGTCAGAGTGAGAACCGTATTCTTCTTGTTCAATGTACTCAGGATTTTGTCCTGTCGAATGTCGGTGCGATTACCGAAGACTTCATTCTTTGCCACCATGTATTCGTACTCAGGGCGCAGAGTGAAGCTGCCGACTTTATAGTTCACACCGACGCTGCCGACTGTTAGGCCGCCGTGAGAAGCAGATTCGTCACCTGTTCTCAGTATCTGAGCGCTTTCACGTTCTCGATAGATAAAATACTTCCCGAGCTGCTTGTAGCTGACGAATGGGGTGACTTGGTCGTTGAGTTTATACCCGACCCGCAGCATGCTTGCAGCTCCGACTTTGCCAAGCCAGTCTTGCTTGTTACCGTAATAGTCGCTGTAAATGGGTCTAAATGGTGTCGTTTCCTCGAACCACGTGCTGTTGCGCTTCAAGCGATAGGGACGGGTGCCTGCTTTTGTCCAGGTGCGCTCGGCATCGAAGACCCACGATGACCAGAGCTGCTGAGCTTGGAGCGACCAAGCTGATTCCAGCAAGGAGCCCGACAGGTGAGCGTTGTTATGATAGACGTATTCGGCACCGGCACTGGTGCTCCCGTCGCTATAGGAGATCGCTAGCTTGTAGGCGCGATCTTCCTTGTTCTTCCAGCGTTCGGCAGCGGCGTTTTGTTCGATGCTGAAATCTTCCACGGCCGGGTAGAGAAAGCTGACGGATCCGACGGCGGTCGATACCCGCGTCCTCTCATTAGGATTCCATTGCAGTTCGAGACCGGGGACGGTTTTCATGCGGACGGCTTCATCTTCGACGGGGATGTTGGAGATAAAAGAGGGAGTGCCGTCGATGTAGAAGATCCGCGTCACGTCGAGAGTACGGAACTCGCGGCCTACTTCGGTCCCGATATTATAGGGATAAAAGATGAGCTTGAGCTGCTGACTCAGGTTCAGTGCGAGCCAAGAATCGTCGGAGTAAACGTCTGGACCGAAGCTGGTGGCGCCGCGGCCGTTGTCATCACCGTTGACGTCGAAGTCGCCCTGTACCTCTAAATTTTCATAACGATGATAGAGGCGGAGCTCAAGTTTCGATGATTTGTTCTGGTCAGGATACTTGTAAGGGTCAATGTCGAGGCGCAGACGAAACGATGTATCGGGATTGAAATTGTATTTGAAAGCCATATCGATCCGCGCATCTTCGCCCAACTCAGAGTTGTTGGCCGCGCTATGGACGCGTTGCTCGTACTCCAGGTATTCCATGTAGAAAGACTGCATCGGCAAAGTTTTGCCCTGAGCCTGGGCCAGGCCCGCGGTGGCGATGAAAAGAAGAAATGCTGTTACCCTTCTCACATGCTGCATAGATTGGCCTTTGGTAAACGGCTTGTTGTCAGCGGCTTTGCGGCGAGGGCCGGCAAGCGGAGACAAATCAAGCACCGAGATTGTCAAAATGGC
>CANJJY010000020.1 GCA_947474445.1 Oligoflexaceae bacterium | reverse complement strand
TCATAGACTTTTGCTTCAGTTTAAAGATAGCTCTAAATTAGAGATCGCACTTTGGATCAACAAAAATCGTCCAGACACTATCTACTTAAAGAGAGGTCAGGACGGTTTTTTTCTAGCGCCCGCTACTATTATGGATAATTTTAAGGAACAGCCCGCGGCGGCGGATGACCAGAACAAATGGCAGGGTTAAAATTTCAGTTGAGTTCGAGGGTGGTGAACGGTCATTGGATCACAATATAGAAGCCAAAGATCGTTTCCACTTCGAATGGAGTATTGGACTCGGAAGTCTGGAGACTTTTTCATTTATAGGGCAGCGAGACTTCAGCTTTCATTTCTCGATTAAGCAGATTAAAGAGTGCGTCTTTGATGGTTACTCCTTGATAGAGAACGGCATAGACTTCATGAATGATGGGCGCATCAACTTTCAGTTGAGTCGTCAAGGCAAATGCAGCTCGAGCGGTTGAAACCCCCTCGGCTACCGATCCAAGGGTCGCCAACACGGTCTCAAGCTTCTCCCCCTTCCCGAGTCTGTAACCTACAGTAAAGTTACGACTTTTCTCTGAAGTGCAAGTCAAAAATAAATCTCCAACCCCCCCCAGTCCGAGAAAAGTTAAGGGATCAGCCCCCAATGCTACACCAATTCTTGTAATTTCAGCAATTCCGCGAGCGAGGAGAGCCGCCTTAGCGTTTTGTTGAAAACCCAGACCGGAGGCAGCGCCTGAAGCGAGGGCAATGACATTCTTAAGGGCACCAGCAACTTCTAGGCCGATAGGGTCAAGCGTCGTATAGACTCGAAAAAAAGATGTGTGGAAAAGCTCCTGAATGCTTCGGGCGATCTCTCCATCTTTAGCCGCGACGGAGACAGCTGTTGGTTGTTGTTCAGCGACTTCGCTTGCGAAACTTGGTCCAGAAAGGATGGCTGTTCGAGCAAATAGACCCTCACCGAGTTCAGCGCGAATGATGTAATAGGGGAACGAGAGAGACTCATTTTCTATTCCTTTAGACGCACATACGATCGTACATTGAGGATTTAGTTTCGACTTTAAGGTACGTAAAACCTGACGCAGGGACTGAGTCGGCAATGCCAGGATGAGAAAGCGTGTATGAGCGAGTTGAGAATCGAGTAATTCGGTTGTAGCGGTTAAACTTGGGGAAAGAGATATCTGAGCTAAGTATCGAGGATTTCGATGGTGTTCATTGATTTCCCGAGCTAACTCTTGAGAACGTCCCCACATTAAAACACGATGGCCTTGGTGTGCCAAATGTTGCGCGAGGCAGGTGCCAAAATTTCCCGAGCCAAGCACGAGAATTTCTCTGGGACTAGTGGGGTGCGCGTTTGACAAATAACCCTCGTTTGTGTTGGATGGTGCAAAGATGCTCCTCACCTTCTGTCATCTGTGTTATTAAGGCAGGAGAAGTCTCCTAATTTTATGCTTAGCATCGAACCGAAGCAAGACTTCGATGTGGAATCGCTGGGGCAGGGGTATAATCACTTGGTTTTGCTTTTTTTAGTTTTGGTGCTGTTCCTTCTATTAAAGCCTACTCAATTGCGAAATTTTTCATGGTTTTTGTTGCCAGCAATTTGTCAGTTTGGATTCCTTGCGTGGGACCGATCTATCGCTTTTGAAACAATATTCTTGGCGGCCGTGGGCCTCTCATTTAACATTGCCTGTTGGCTATGGTTTCTGCCTACCCTGTGGAATAAATATAAAGTGAAAAGCGTAAATCAGTTACGCATGCGACGAGGATAGTCGATGAAACCAATATTCTCGTTGTTTCAATTTATGAGCGTAGCAGGCGCTGTTCTTAGTACGAAAATGAATGGCTCGATGCATTCACAATTGAAGTGGATATTAGCACTTATCGCTATCATGAGTCTGTTCGGGACTTTGATCAATTGGTGGGGTTTGTGATGTCTTCTCATTCTATCGTGCTTATTTCACTTGCCAGCCTAATATTCCTTTCGTTTAATTCGAGAAGATTAGTGAAATTTGAATGGATAGATCTTCTGGTACTGCTCCCGATAGGACTTGATATATGGAGTTCTGATGCACTTGCTCCCCTGTTTGGATTCCAGATATTAGGATGTCTTTACCTCATGAAATGGGTACGAAATTCGGATGCATATCGCGCCGAAGCACTTACCAAATACGGATTGAGTGTTTCAATGGGAACACTTTTAATCGCGGGCAGCTGGCAAATCTTTCAATCCGAGGGGCTTGTTATGTTATGGCCCTTCAGTGTGTGGCTGACGATTTCTGGGACACAGGTTATCGGAATGGCAACATTCGCCGTTGGGGCTTTGCTCATACTGGGTTTGGCTCCTTTGCAACAAGGTCTCGTCGATCTCTCGGAGACCAGTTCAAAGGCAGATCAGGTTCGAATTAGTCTATTTCTGACTCTTGGACTTGCCGCTGCGTTTTTGCACCTTTTGCCTTTTATTCAAAAATATTTTCCTTCGCCCATGTTAAATCTTTTGGCTGTTTTAGGTGTTTTGAGTCTTTGCTGCATGCGTTTAGTTGGGGGTGTCCAAATGAACGTTTCACGAAGTGCGGCATATTTAATATGTTCGGCTTTTTTACCATTCTTCCTTGTGATTTTGATTCCTGTTCATGAACCCGCCTCGGTGAAATTCGGAGTAAAGGTTGTTCTTGCTGTTCTTTCCGTATGTTCTTTCTTGATTCTGCTTGTTCTCTATCGAACTTTGCTAAGTAGCGTCAAAGGACCTGATAGTAAATGGGATGATCCTCTGCCACTTAAATCTGTCGAGAAATGGGTGCGCAATCTGTTGATTTGGGATTTCCTTCAAGCCCTTGTGGGAGTTGGGCTTCTTATCTGGTTGATGCTCCCGTTGCTAGCCATTCTTGTCGCTTTTTATGCTCTATGCAATGTTTCTGTTTTATTAGATCGCAACGCATACCGATTGAAACCTGTATAATAGCAATAGTTAAATGTAGCGGGGGGTCTCGCGCTTTGTTCCCTCAATGACCCTTTTTGTCTCTTAGCAGAGGGTGAAGCATGTATCCCATTTTGATTGAAGTTGGCCCATTTGTCCTTTCAAGTTGGCATGCACTTTACTTGTTGGGAAGCTTTGCTGCTTGGCTTTATTTGCATACAAATCGACAGTGGATATTTTCGGAACTTTCTCCTCACCAAGTTGATCTGACCTTCGGAGTTGGGTATGTCAGCGGATATTTTGGAGCTCGTCTTTTTTCTATCCTTATAGAAGAAGAATTTACGCAGCCTGGTTTTCGATGGCTTCAGGCAATTTTCGATTTAGGCAGCATGACTCTTTATGGCGGTGTTTTATGTGCCGTCACGGCCTTGGTCCTGTATGCGCTTTGGTGCCGCCTTTCCATATTGGGATTAGCCGACCTGTGTTTGCCTGCAACTCTCTTAGCAGTAGGTTTTGGACGTATAGGGTGTTTTTTAAATGGCGACGATTATGGCTTGCCATTGTCTTTGCGCTCACAGATGAATCCGCCTTGGTGGGCCATGCGCATCGAGGGCTTACAGGATGGACTTTACCGGTATCCTGTGCAACTTTTTGAATCAATATTTTGTTGGGGTATCGTTGGAGTTTTATTTCTATTTGGCCGAAAAAAATCTTTCCCTCGGGGCAGGTCGGCAGACGTCTGTGTCTTTGCATATACCTTGGGTCGTTTTAGTTTAGAGTTTATGCGTGGCGACGATCGGGGAATCTTATTTTCTCCCTTCTTATCCCCGGCTCAATGGGTAAGTCTCGGGCTTATATTTATCTGGACGAGCTTCCGCTGCCTCGGTGGTCGAGAATCGGGCAATTCCCCGTCTTCTTAACTTCTCGATGAGTAGCTAACTGAATTCTACGGTCGATAAATAGCTTTCAGTCGCAATTTAATTGAAGCCTTTTATATAAATTAGTGCAGGCTCAATTTAATACCGCGCACTCGAGCCAATTATTCAATGTCCTGATCGCGAGCGAAGGAGACCGAGTGCAGACCCACTACAGTCTAACAAGCCTCAACGAACTTATTAGATTGACTGCAAAATTGCACACATCGCATTATATAGTCGGCCTTCAAGAAGCGCAGAAGGTTTGGTTGCTTTCATCCCTTATCGAAGCCTTTACTCATCCTGCCGCGGGTAAAAGAGGAAGGCTTTTGATCGTCCATTCCGACCCTAAATATTTGCAGAGTCTGGAAGCTCTAGCACGAGCAAATGTCGCCATAAAGCAGGATTTGGTACAGGTGCAAGCAGCTCAATATTGGGGACTTCACCGGTTTTCAAGTCAAAATGATATACGGTCTGATCGGTTGCGAGCGATGTATCAGTTACTGATGGAGCGCAGCTCTCGATCTGTATTTTTTGTCAGCTTTGCTGGCCTGATGCAGACGACGGCATCGCCAGTTGATTTCAAGAGTGCTTGTATCCCACTCCGAAAGGGATTGGAGCTCGACCTCGACGAGCTTCTTGTTCGTCTGTCTGAGTGCGGCTATCGATCGGTTGACCAAGTCGAAGAGCCTGGTCAGTATGCGGTTCGAGGTGGAATACTTGATGTGTTTACGCCAGCCTATGAACAGCCGATACGCTGCGAATTTTTCGGTGACCTTATTCAGACCTTGCGTTCATTTGCCAGTGAGACCCAACTATCTCTGGGAGAAGTCGAAGAAGTCTGTTTAATCCCCATTTGGGAACAATCTTTTCCTCGTGCGCAGAGACCGACAGATGCGCAGCGCCTTTACGAAGCCCTCCTCGACCAGAAAGGCTCTGCCGCCGATCGCCAGGGTCTTGTAGATGCTTTTGCTGCCCAGCTTCCCATCACAGAAATGCCACTATTTCTACCTATTTTTCGTCAGGGGGAGCCGGCGACACTATTAGAATATACTGAAGAAGATGATGTCTTTGTCTTTCTGGAACCAATCAGTGTCTGCCTTGAAAAGTTTAAAATGTTCTTAGAAAAATTGATTGAGGAAGCGGCTGACGACGCATTAGCTCAAAGGCTTAATCTCTCGGTGGATGGGCACTTTATTGCTCTCTCGGATGTTAAGCTTAGATTAGACCGCTATCCTAATCGTAGCGAATGGGGCGATAGTTCGGGGGACAATGAATCAAAAACGCACAAACTTCAGAGCGCACCTCCAACGGAAATGCGGACAGCACTTCCGGTTGGTTTGGATCAGGCAGGCTTAAGTTTTTGGATGAAGAAACTCGAAGATTTGCAGAGTGCGGGTCACCGGGTTCTTATACTCGTGCGACAAGCCGAACACTTGATGCGTATGAGAAGCATGCTTCAGCACCACGATATCGACTTTACCATTTGCGAAGATAGTGCTGTGAAAGCAGCCACGGTACAATATCAAGGGCAGGTTGTGATATGTCTTGGCGTTTTGCCCCATTTGCATTGGGAGGAACGCGAAGGGCTACTGATCTTGCCTGAACATCTGATTTTTGGTGAGCCATTTCAGATAATAAGACGGACAACGCGTTCTCCCGTCGCAACTTTTCGCTCCTTTCAAGACCTTGATATTGGCTCCCTTGTCGTGCATTCCGAACATGGAATTGGTCGCTATCTAGGCATGAGGACCATGGAATTATTGGGGGTGAGGACTGACTTTCTTGTTCTTGAGTATGCGGATCAGGATAGGCTCTATCTACCTGTTCACCGGCTTAATCTCTTGCAGCGATATAGCGCAAGTGCTGGCGAAGAGGACAAAGAAGCCAGTGTAGACAAGCTGAGGAGTCAAGGCTGGGCGAAGCGAAAAGCGCGAGCAAAAAAGGCCATTAAAGATATGGCCGATCAATTGCTCAAGATATATGCCCAGCGCAAATTGGCCACGCGATCTGCATTTACCGAGCCAAATGACGAATATTTCCAGTTTGAAGCAGATTTTGCTTATATAGAAACTGCGGATCAACAGAAGGCCATTGACGAAGTGAATGCCGATCTTTCCAGTGATCAGCCTATGGATCGACTGATTTGTGGCGATGTGGGGTTCGGAAAAACCGAAGTTGCGCTGAGAGCTGCCATGCGAGCCGTCTTAAATGGACAACAAGTGATGGTTCTCGCACCCACGACGCTACTGAGCTATCAACATTGGGAAACCTTTAAAGCTCGATTCAAACGATATGGAGCAGATGTAGGTCTCGCAAATCGATTTGTAAAAGCTGAAGAATTGCGAACGAACTTGAATGCTTTTCGAGAAGGTCGTCTTGATATTTTAGTCGGGACACACCGTCTTCTATCGAAAGATATTGTACCTCATCGCCTCGGCTTACTCATTGTCGATGAAGAACAGAGATTCGGTGTGGGACACAAGGAATCTATTAAGAATATCAAAGCATCCTGCGATGTGTTGACTCTGACTGCCACTCCAATACCCCGATCGTTACATATGGCACTGCTCGGAATTAGAGACATTTCAGTTATTACGACTCCGCCTACGGAAAGACTATCCATTAAGACCTATGTAGCTCAATTCGACGACGAATTGATCAAAAAGGCGATAACTCAGGAAGTTAAACGGGGTGGTCAGGTTTTCTTCGTCCACAATAGAGTTCATGATATTCTGGAAGTTCGAGGCTTTCTCGAAAATCTATTGCCTGATGTAAGCGTAGCGGTCGCACATGGGCAGATGAAAGAGAACAATGTCGAGTCAGTTATCATAGAATTTATCGAACGCAAGTATTCTGTTTTGCTTTGTACAACTATAATTGAATCTGGCATTGATATGCCCAATGTAAACACAATCATCATTAACAATGCAGATAGATTCGGCTTGGCACAGCTCTATCAAATGCGGGGTCGAGTTGGACGATCGAATCGACAATCTTACGCGTATTTTCTAACTCGAGGTTCTTTGGCGGAAAAAGAAGAAGCCCGTCAGAGGCTAGAGATTCTTGCTGCCCATCAAGAGCTAGGAGTCGGATTTCAAATTGCGAGCTACGATATGGAGCTGCGCGGGACAGGAAATTTACTTGGAGGCGAGCAATCAGGACAGATGACTGATATCGGATATGAGCTGTTTTTGGATCTTCTAGAAAAGGAAATAGCTGGACTCCGCGGGCAAGCTCGAGAACCCGATGTGGATCCTGAAATAAAAATTCCAATTTCAGCAGCTTTGCCGGAAACTTATATTTCCAAAGAGAAGCTGCGTCTTGCGCTGTATAAGAACCTTTTTTCGGCAAGCGACCTTGGGGATATCAATCGTTTGGCTGCTGAGATGCGAGATCGCTTTGGTCCTGCGCCCACGGAAGCGAATAATCTTCTTGGTGTAGCTGCGCTTAAAGTAATTTTGAAAATTCTTCGAGTGGCCCAGATTCAAAATGTTCAACCTGGGCTCTTTGAACTCCGTTTTGGTCAATTGAATGAGGAATTAATTAAAAGGCTCACTGACGCAAGTTTGGCTCGAGCGGCGCATTTGAGCCTTACGGCGGATTTTAGGCTGCTTGTCCGCCTAAAAAATCAATCGACGATGGACCAGCAATTGAAAGAGCTACTTGAGATCCTTATTCCTTTGACGCTTTAAAGGGAGAGTTATGAGCTTGACGAGGAAACACTGGATTTTGGTCGGGCTGTGGGTAGCATGCTTCGCAGTTGGATCGTTCGTCTGGAAGATCATGCATACCGGATCATTTTTTTACCGCGGTCATAGTGAGATGGAGTCTATTGACGATCTAGATTTCACGGTTTCAGTCGGTGATTACCTCATCACACGATCTGAGATTGAATGGGAGTACAAATTCTATGTGAAACAATTGAATTTGACGGATGCTTCCGAGCATCACGAAGGCAGTCCGCTTGATGAATCGACGTCTTCGACTGCTGAAAAAGTTTCTAAATCTCCAGTCTCTTCAGCCGATCTCAAACCAAATGTTGAGCTCTATAATAAAATTATGAGTAATTTAATAGAGCGGAAATTACTGTACCAGTATGTGACACTTGATAGTCATTTTACCTTAGAGGAGCCAGCTCGTTTTACAGGTTGCCTTCAGGAATGGCAGAAAGCGGTCCAAAAAGATGTCGACTTGTTTCGTGACGAACGAGCTCGGAGCCAGCTGAAGTCACTTTTGTGTGAAAAGGACATTCTTGAGCAATATATTAGCGAGAGAATTATGGCTCCGATACAGTTTACCGAGGACCAGATTGCTGAATATTACCGAGAACATAAGAATGATTTCACTGAGCCAGTTAGGGTAAAAGTACGGCACGTTCTTTTAGCTTCAGAAGCTGATGCAAAAAAAGTTAGAGCCCGCATCAACCCTCAAAACTTTGCCGCTATCGCCACCGAGCAATCGATTGCACCGGAGGCTGCGCAGGGAGGTATTTTGGGGCCCTTTTCAAAGGGTGACATGCCGTCGCTCTTTGACGTGGCATTTGAAATGAATCCTGGTGAAATTCAGGGGATCTTAAAGTCAACTTATGGTTTCCACATTATTATGCTAGAAAAGAAGGTCCCTAAGGTGCAGCTCAGCATCGATGCAGCAAGAGAGCGCATCGTTCGTATCCTCAGTAAAAAACGTCAGGATGAGGAATATCAGAAATGGGTCGAAATGGCTCTAAACAACATACCAATCAAATCGTCCCGCAATTTATAAAATCATTGGGAACTCTTGTTTTCATGGCATTGGGCGTAACAGGTATTGCCGCGTCAGGGTGGTCGGCAGAACAATTGATCGATCGATTAATTGCTGAAGTGAACGGCGAAGCAATTACCTTCAGCGAGGTGGAGACAAAGGTCAAAAAAGGACCGTTAGTTGAAGTCTCTCCCTATCCTGCCTCTGAATCGGACCCACCCTTCAAGGTCGCCTTGAATGACAAAATCAACAAGACCCTCGTCATGCAAAAAGCAGAAGAGCAAAATATTGAAGTGAGTGATACCGAGCTTGAAGAAGGTATGGCCCGATGGTTAAAAGGTCGTAACATGACAAAGGACGCCTTGCTTGAGTCTTTGAAGCAAGAAGGAGTGCCTTACGATCAGTACAAGGAAGATTTTCGGTCGTACATGATCATATCCGAATTTCAAGGGCGAGAGCTCCAGTCTCAACTGAAGATCACAGATAGGGATATTCAACTATACTATCTACGGAATTCCGGGTCAGTCGCAGAAAATATCAAACTTACTTTGCGGCAGATAACCATCGATGTTCCTTCGGGTACGGTCGATGCGATTCGAGAGGGTAAGAAGCAGCTCGTTGAAAAGGTATACCAGGAGCTCGAAGGGGGAATGCCTTTCGACCAAGCGGTAAAAATATATTCTGACAATGAGAGTGCCCGCGAAAGTGGAGGATTGATGCCGCAAATCTATCTCAAAGACTTAGCCCCCACTTTCCAGAGTGCTATCAAAGACTTAGATGAGGGGCGCTATACCCGTCCCATCGAGACTCCGGGTGGGTACTATATTTTCTACGTGAGTAAAAAAGAATTTACTGGTAGCGACGACTATCAAAAGCAGAAACCCCAACTGGAAGCGGCCTTGCGACAAGAAGAGATGACAAAACTCCTCTCGAAATGGCTCGAGTCACAGCGGCGACGCTCCAACATTAAGATCAGAGAAAAGCTGTGATTTTTAGTCGTTTTCTCTGAACGAAGATATTAAAATCCTTCTCTCCGAGCGGTCGTTGGCAGCTAATTGCTGTCCCATGGGAATCCTTAAAGTTCCTTAATTAAAGAGATTAATTGCTCTCCTCGATGGTTTTCTTAAGCCTTTACCCAACTCAGTCGATGCATTGCTATCGTTTGTTTGGGGTGTAGGCCGTCGAGGAGCTTCAGGATGCCGCTTACTTATAGTTCGCCTATCGCAATCGTTGTAAGTACCCTTGAAGAGGGTCAGAGAATTGCGGGTATGGTGCAATCGCTGGGATTTACTCAGCATCAGATTTTTCTTAGTGCTCTTGAAGCGCATGAAGTTTGTATTCGGGTCCAGTATCCACTCTTTATTATTCATAACGATTTGCCAAAAGTTACTGGTCTAACTCTCATTCAGAAGCTTCGAGCGACGGGTAATTATGGATTCGAAGCGCATCTACTCTTGGTGGATACACTCTCAGAACTTCTTTTGCCTGTTCTGCATGAATTCAATATCAAGTATGTTCTGCCCAAGCCTTTTCACACCGATAGAATTCGGCAAAAATTTGAGAGTCTAGTTAAAGAAGAAAATAATCTCCCTCCCTTCGAACAAGAGTATCGAGCTGCACTTGCTGCACACTGTTCGGGACTTACGGAAATGGCCTGTGATCTTGCTGTTAAGGCAATGAAGGCCTATGGTCAAAGCGAAAAAATTCTCATTCTGCTCGGCGATATTGAAGCTTCAGCTCAAAGATCCGAAGAAGCGCGAACGTTCTATGCGGCGGCGATGCGCATCAATCCTATGTCTTCAGCCGCCGCTCACAAGATTGCTCATACCTACATGATGGAAAAAGACTTCTCCAGAGCAACTGAGTTGCTGAATCATCAGATGCGCTTGAATCCGCTCAATATCGAACTTCTGACGAATGCTGGGCTTTCAAATTTTGAGGTTGGCAACTACGACAAAGCAAAGGAAGCATTGGGTCAGGTACGCGCGCTCGATGTGACCAATAAGAAAGCGGGTGAAACACTGGCGTCGGTTGCCCTTAAACAAGGTGATGTGCGCGGCGCCTGCGAAATTTTCAAGTCCTCCCACAATGAAGCCGAGCTCGTTCAGTTTTTGAATAGCGCTGGCGTGAAGCTCTCGCGCAGTAACGATGTGCAGGGTGCGATTAACATGTATTTGCAATGCCTCGAAGTGATCAATAAAAGTGAGTATGTGCCTGCGATCTATTACAATCTAGGCGTTGCCTATACGCGCATCAACGATCTGAGGAAAGCTGTGATCTTCTATAAGAAGGCTTTGGAAAAAAGGCCGGATTTTCAGAGGGCGGCTGAGGCTTTGGCGCGATTGGAATCTAAAAAATCCGCATAAAACGAGATGATTATCAATCTTAATAAATTTTTCGGGTGAGGCCGTCTCATGGAGCTAGGTCAACGAGCAACTTCGATTGCCGTTTGAGCCAAGTGGAGCAACGATAATTGCGGATAAAAAAATGGGGTGGCTAATGGGGATTGAACCCATGTATGCCGGAATCACAATCCGGTGCGTTAACCACTTCGCCATAGCCACCATGCGAAGAGACCGACATCTTATCCAATCTCACTTGCTTGTCAATGCTAAGATCCATGTTCACTAGAGTTTTGTGAGTAGACCGTTCTCGACTCGAAATGACATTGTTTGTTCAGGACTCCAGTCCTCGCCATTTTCAGACACGCTCACAATAAAATCTAAAGAGGCTCCTTTCAGGGTTGCCTCGTCCAAATAGCCCGAATTCTTCAAACCCTGCGGTCCGTTGAGAGACAGGCGGTAGGTTGTCGATGGTTCGTCGTCCTTCAGCAAGGACGGGCCTGTGGTGGATTCAGCTAATGAAAGTGGTTTGACCTCAACCAGCTCTTCACCCAAGACAAATCGACCCAAGTTGAGAGGGCTATGTTGCTCGACGCGCAGATAGACATGAAGCGGGTCCTTGCCTCTGGGCGGATTGCGGGCAGTGAAATCAGCAACAAGAAGATTGAAGAGGTGGCCTTCACTGTCGACGATGAATGCGTCTAAATGCAAGGAAAGGCGTGAAAGCAGGGGTGTTGATTTCGACGAGGTATGTCCGCCCGCATCAAAATGCGCAAGCTTTTCCTCCACAGATTGATCGCGTTTCAGTGATGGAATCGGCCAAGGCGAAGAGAAAACCCGATCGTCGAACTTACCAAAAGCCACTTTGGCATTTTTGACGTCCGGGGAGTCATCACCTTTCGCTTGCGGGTTCGCTGTGAACCCTACTGCGATAGGCAAAGGAAGTCCCCGGGACATTTGCACGAATGTGCGGATGAGCTGAGCTGGATGGGTGGTGTCGAGTATTTGTCGATATACATCAAGAATTGCGAGGGGTTCTGTCACCCTAGGAAGTTTCCAAAAGGCTGATTTCAAACGACGTGCTTCAAGGACAAGATCGGGAAAGTTCCCTTGAATATTCATTAGCCTCAGAGGTGAAACCAGGTAGGAGCCAAACCAGTTTGCATAGTAGGAAAATCCCGGATTTTCGGCTTCCTGCGACCAGAATAAGGGATCGACTTTAAATGCGACAGCAAGCGAATTCCAAAGCTGATCGATTGGGAGGCGGGCTATGGCCAACATAAGATCGTGTGAAAAATAGAGGTGAGCATAGCCGGCCAGTTTGCCTAGGTGGGTTGGCGTCAGTTCTCGGCGCTTGATCTCGTCCATCGGATTGGCAAAGGCTTGCTGACTCAGTAGCTTGGCCTCGACATCTTTAGCTCGGATGGGAATTCTGGGGAGCTCTTCGAGAGGAAGGCCGGAATAGAGACGGAAGAGCTCCTCGATGTTTTGGACTTCAAGTGTATCGACGAAATCATCCGCTAACTTCAGGGTAGCCGTCATATAAAGTGGATTTTCAGCGTCGGTGGCAAGAACATACCTCTCTTTGTCATTTTCAGTCCGTTCTTTCCGCACAGGTATCGACAATCTGTGTCTAAACTCTGTGGTTTCGGGTCCAACGAGGACATCCCAATCGCGATCTTGCATCAAGAATTCTGCATCAAGGGTGTAGAATTCTCCCTGATTATCAATCGTGTGAGTTTCGCCAGCTCCCAAAAGACTTTGTCGCTGGCTCTGGGCGACGTAAAAGCTCCGACCCTGACGCAAACCATTTTCACTTTTCGTAGAGAATCGGCGAAAGTGAAAGTGTACACCGTGTTCCTTTACTTCACTCTTAGCTTTTTCACCGTAGTCACGAGCAGGCTGAAAATCACCATGGAGTGCTTTAGTGAATGCCTCTTGGGCCTTCTTTTCCCGTAAATCAAAGCCAAATAGTTCGTCCATGCGGATGTTTTCAGCATTCTGAAGTCCAAAATCAATTGGAGCAATGAGGATTGGCAGTCCCGTCCACCACTTTACAAGTTGCTGAAGGGCGCTATAATTTTTTCGCAAATCAAAGTTGATGGATTGGCCCATGCGTCTTACTTCGCTGAGCGCAAGCCAAACTTCATTCTCATCGCGGCGTAAAATGCTGATTCGGTGCTCTCCGTCGCGAAATAGAGAAAAAGGGACCTTTAAATCTAAATCCCCAAAATTCAATGTTTCCTGAAGGTCACCTAAAACTCTGCCTTTAAGATCGATACTAAATTGTGTTGTGCCAGCCAAGCCGTAGCTGCGGACTGTCCCCAGAGGCATTTCAAGTGCCTCAGTTACGTCGCGGGGAAAGAGAAAAGGTGTCGCAAGATAACCAAGCGGATCGTACAGCTCTTCCGGGTTGAATGAAGGAGGAAGGATAGTCGTCAGAAAGGGGACGATTCCTATCCAGTTATTCAAAAGTTCGCGCCAGAATCCGTTTCTTTGGCCTTCGGCCTTTCTCTGTGCATCGCTGCGCAAGTTGGCGTTGGTAATGAAGAGATTAGTTTGATTGCTAAACGTGAGCGGAAGGCCCTTGATTTTTCCGAGGTCCTTAAAAAAATCCGGACCCAGACGGAAAGTATCGATCACAGCATAAGAGCCGATTGAAGTGCCGTGAACTTCGCGCTGATAACTTGAAGAAAGAGCAACGTTATCTGAAAATTCAGATTTAAAGGCCTGATCCATAACACTATAGAAGAGTGCTTCCATGAGGGAGTCTACTGTTCTATTGAGACTGTTTACTCCGGAGGCTAAACCGCTGGCCAGAGCACGGTTCTCAACGATTCTGTTCATAGCTTCAAACGTAGATACGCTTTTACTGCTCTCGACTTTGAAATCCTTTATAATCTCAGAACTTTGGCCAAAAGCTAGGGAATTTAGGGCGAAATTAACCCAGATGAAGCTTGCAAATTGTATACACCTTGTCATGCGCCCTCATCGATCAAGCTGGTGGCTAAACCAAACGTCAAACCGAGCAATAAATACCCTTGATGCACTGCCTTGGCCCGGCGAAGGCGCTCGTAGTGAACACCTCCGGTAAGGGTGCATGGACTCCAATCGACAAGCGGTAGCTCCCGATTGACTTGTAGGCTCAGTCGATAAGAGTCTCGACGAATGTCTTCATACTGAAAGTCCCATGAAACAGGATGAGCTACCTGTCGATGCACCAAGCGAAAGACCTGCTGGAAATCGTCAAGTTTATCTCTATAAGTCAGCCGCACCCATTCAAGGCTTGTGCGATTTTCGTCGTGATAGACGATTGTGCCGAGGCCGTATTTCCTCAATGAGTTATCAGTTAAGGCTTGGTAGGAGGCGACGAGTTTAGTTCCATTGAGCAAATCAGTGAGTTTGGTAAGGCGTCCGCTCAGGACCTCTGCCCGCGAATTAAATACGTCCTCTTCGTCAGTCCATGCGGCTCCGAACTCTCCTCTCAAATCTTCGCGTATTAGAAATGAAATCCGTGTTCCAGTTGCTGAGCGGTCCCAAAATCCTTCCGCACGGCTGTCTAAGGAATGTCGTCCCAAAACATCATTGATTCCGAACGGTAAAGGAACTCTTCCAACAGCGCCGTAAACCTGGCTTTGAAGGGGGTGGCCCATCTGCAAGAAAAATTGCTCTGTTGTGCGGTTCCACGTGGCATCATCGCCCTGGTTGGTCCCATTGGTATCAGTCCGTCCCCCGAAGGCTTTGAGATGAAGAGAAAGCCAAGGCCGAGCAAAGACGGAACCATAGACTTCCGACCAAGCTAAACCACTTGCGTGTTTGCCATTCTCGCCCGAATAATTCTTTGAAAACAGGGATATATCTGCCTGTAAACAGCTTCCCCATGAATTCTGCTCCATCCATTCAAGCCGACTTAACCGGCAAGAAGCCAGTGATTGACCTGCCAAAAAAGAGATAGAGAGAGCGAGGAAGATACCCAAACGTCCGATCATGGGGACCTCGCACAGGGAAAAGAGCGCCTAAAACTGCGGGGACTTATTGCCTAAGTATTGTGCCCAACTCGTGGAGACGAATAAAGTGTAAATCTCCAGACTGCTTGAATGTCGATCGAATTGAAGATCTAGAAAAACATTGACAGTGGAATTCCGGGGATCTATAAGTTGGCCTCCACAAGAGAGGTAAGCCTGCGTACACGCAAGCCAATGCCACATACCAATGTGTCTATGACCTGCCCTTACCCTCTTAAGTATTGTCACCCTAATCAAAATGACTAGGTTTGGGAAGTATGAGTAGTCAAAACATCAGAATCCGTCTCAAGGGGTACGATCATCGGTTGCTTGATCAATCGGCGGTTGAAATCGTAGAGCGAGCGAAACGAACAGGCGCAAGAGTTGCAGGGCCTATCCCTCTGCCTACTTCCATCAACCGGTACACCGTCCTGCGCAGCCCGCACGTCGATAAAAAGTCTCGCGAGCAGTTCGAAATTCGAACTCACAAGCGAGTTCTCGACATCATGGACGCCAAAGCGCAAACTATCGACGCCCTCATGAAGCTCGATTTGGCAGCTGGCGTGGACGTCGAGATCAAGCTCTATTAAGAGAGAGCGCTCGGTGTTCGCTTCCGAACAGTCGCGTAGGAACCGGTTAACTCAACAACAGGTTGAATACAAGTCATGACAATTCACGGACTAATCGCAAAAAAAGTGGGAATGACGCGGGTCTTGGACGCTGAGGGACAAATGATCCCAGTCACCCTTCTGAAAATTGAAGGTCAAAAGGTTACCAAGATACTGACCCCTGAACGTGACGGCTATCACGGAGTTCAATTAGGCTACTTCGAGAAGCCTGAACGCAAACTCAGCAAGCCCGATGTAGCGCGTCTGCGCAAAGTCAGTCTTTCTGAGAACTACACGCGCTTCAAAGAATTCAGGACTGAAGGTCCCCTTGATGGCGTGCAGATCGGTAGCTCACTGAGTGCCAGCTCCTTGGAAGGCATTTCTTCGGTCGACGTTACGGGTATTACCAAGGGTCACGGCTTCGAAGGCGCGATCACTCGCTGGGGCCACTCGTCAGGCCGTCGCTCGCATGGTTCTAACTTCTACCGCTTGCCTGGTTCGCTCGGAATGAGAACGACTCCTGGTCGAGTGTTTAAGAACAAAGAAGTCCCTGGTCATATGGGCGTTCTTCAGGTCACGATCCAAAACCTGAAAGTTGTCGATGTTGACCTCGATGCCAATGTAATCGCCCTCAAAGGGTCGATTCCAGGTATGCGGAATGGCTTCGTCTACGTTAAACCTTCAGTGAAAGCCAAAGAGCCCAAAAAATAAGCTCTTAAAGGGATATGGTCACCATGCAAGTACAAGTCAAAAATATCCAGGGAAAAGCGGTAAAGACGATCGAGCTGCCTGAAGCCATTTACAACGTCGAGCTCAACGAGCACGTGCTCCATCACACTGTAAAAGCTTACCTGGCCAACCAACGTCAGGGTACCCATGCAACCAAAACTCGCGCTTACGTGAGTGGCGGTGGGCGCAAGCCTTACAAACAAAAAGGTACTGGTGGTGCACGGAGTGGTTCGACGCGAGCCAATATCTATCCGGGTGGTGCTTCATCTCACGGTCCTCAGCCACGCGATTACCGTCAGAAGCTCAATCGCAAAGTGAAGACTTTGGCTCTGAAGGTTGCTCTGTCCGACAAGCTGCGGCACGGCAAACTTGTGGTCGTCGATCAGATCGAGATGAGCAAATACTCGACAAAGTCGGTATTGGTTGCGCTGCAAGCGCTGCAAGCTCCTAAAGCATTGCTCGCCGATATCCGCGAAGATGATTACCTTTACCGCTCGACCCGCAACATCCATGGTGCTGCCGCGGTTTCAGCTAAAGACTTCAATGTTGTTGACTTGCTTCGCTACGAAACGCTGATCATCAGCGAAAAAGGGCTGGAAGCACTGAACGCACGCTTGAGCGAGGAGGCCTAAGATGCATCCCTATCACGTCATCATTCGGCCCATACTGTCAGAAAAAAGTAATGCCGTTCGCGAAGCCGAAGGCAAGTACACGTTCGAAGTAAGCCGTGAAGCGACTAAAGAAGATGTTAAGAAAGCTGTAGTAGCTCTCTGGGACGTTAAAGTTGAGAAGGTGCAAACGCTCCTTCAACGCGGAAAATCTAAGCGTCGCGGATCGCGCTATTCAACTCCAGGGCTGACCAAAAAAGCCGTTGTGACCCTGGTTGCTGGCGCAAAATTGCCGATCTTTGAGGATCAATAAGGAGAGGACTGGAAGACATGGCTATTAAGCAGTACAAACCTACATCTCCATCACTACGCGGAACTTCCGTGGTGGATTATTCGGTCCTCGATCGGGTTGAGCCCTACGGCCCTTTGGTGGAATCCACCAAGCGTCAAGGTGGACGGAACAACACAGGTCGGATCACGGTTCGTCACATCGGTGGCGGAGCTCGCCGTCACTACCGTATCATCGACTTTAAGCGTAGCAAGCGCGACATCCCTGGCAAGGTTGAGTACATCGAGTACGACCCCAACCGGACGGCTTTCATCGCTCGCGTTCTCTACAAAGACGGTGAGCGTCGGTATATTCTCGCTCCGGACGGATTGCGGAAAGGCGATGCAGTTCTCGCGGCCGACAGTGTCGACGTGAAAGCTGGTAACGCGATGCCCCTCCGTAATATCCCACTCGGTACCGCTGTTCATAACATTGAGATGAAAGTGGGTAAGGGTGGTCAGATGGCCCGTTCAGCGGGTGCTTCGGCCCAGTTGATCGGTCGCGTCGATGGCTACGCTCAGCTCCGCTTGCCAAGTGGTGAGATGCGCCGGGTTCGTGAAGAGTGCTACGCGACAATCGGTAGCGTCTCCAACTCAGATCACTTCAATATTGCGATCGGTAAAGCAGGTCGCAGCCGCTGGTTGGGTATCAGACCTACCGTTCGTGGTGTGGCGATGAACCCTGTCGATCACCCTCATGGTGGTGGTGAAGGTAGAACGTCGGGTGGTCGTCACCCCGTCAGTCCTTGGGCTCAGCCTACTAAGGGGCACAAGACTCGTCATAATAAGCGGACTGACAAAGACATCATTCGTCGTAGAAAAGCGAAGTAACGGGAGGTATGCTCAGTGGCTCGTTCAGTTAAAAAAGGCCCCTTTGTGGACGCCTATCTTTATAAAAAAGCAGAACAGGCTCTTAAAGACAAGAAGCCGATTAAGACCTGGAGTCGTCGCTCCACAATCGTGCCCGATTTTGTCGGCCTGAACTTCTTAGTACACAACGGAAAGAAATTCGTACCTGTTTTCGTTTCGGAAAATATGGTCGGCCACAAGCTCGGCGAATTCGCTCCGACGCGTACTTATTTTGGTCATGGTTCGGATAAAAAAGGCAAAAAGTAAAGAATAAGGGAGCTCGCTTTGGAACGTCATTATCAAGCAGTTCTTCGGAACATACGCGTCACGCCGCGTAAAGCTCGACTCGTCGTCGATCTCGTCAGGGGCATGCCCGTGTCGCAGGCATTAGATGCTCTGCGTGCCACGAATAAGAAGGCAGCCCCCCTTGTTTCGAAGTTGATTCAGTCGGCGATGGCTAATGCAACGGGTACGGCGACTGTCGACGTAGACCGCCTCGTTGTCAGTGAAGCCTTTGTGAACGAAGGTCAGAAGCTCAAGCGCTTTCTGCCCCGCGCACAAGGTAGAGCGACTCAGGTGAAGAAGCGCTCGTCGCACATCATCATCAAACTGGCTGAGATTTAACGAGAAGGGTAGGATCCGTGGGACAAAAAGTTAATCCAATCGGTTTTCGGGTAGGTATAACGCGGCCTTGGGCATCTCGCTGGTTCGCGCGCCACGACTATGCGAAGTTTGTTCAAGAAGATATGCGCATCAGAAAATTCATCTTCAGAAAATTCGAAGCAGCTGGTGTTGCTCGCGTTGAGATCGAACGCGCTGCCGCTAACATGCGGATCAATATCTACTCGAGTCGTCCAGGCATCATCATCGGCAAAAAAGGCGCGGGCGCTGAAAGCTTGAAAGATGAACTGGTCAAGCTGTGCAAGATTACGACCGGCGATCCCAACGTGAACGTTTATGAAATTCATAAGCCAGATCTGGATGCTGTTTTGGTTGCTCAAGGTATTAAGCAGCAGCTTCAGCGCCGTGTATCGTTCCGCCGAGCTATGAAAAAGGCAATCGGCAGCGCTATTAAAGCTGGTGCTAAGGGTATCAAGATTTCCTGTTCTGGTCGTCTTGGTGGGGCTGATATGTCTCGCGTCGAGCGCTATCGGGAAGGTCGAGTTCCGCTGCACACTCTGCGCGCTGATATCGACTACGGAACGGCTGAAGCCTTGACCACGTATGGTCTAATCGGCGTCAAAGTGTGGATTTACAAAGGTGATCTTCTCGCGGATTGAGATCTGAGCCGCGATAAATCGAGGAAAGTGCGATGCTATCTCCAAAGAAAATGAAATACAGGAAGGCGCACAAAGGCCGTATCAAGGGAGCTGCCTCGCGCGGTGCAGAGCTTGCCTTTGGCGACTTCGGCTTGCAAGCCACAGAGAACGGTAAGATTACGGCGCGGCAAATCGAAGCTGCTCGTGTTGCGATGACTCGCCATATCAAAAGGGGCGGACGTGTCTGGATCAATATTTTTCCTGACCATCCTGTGACCAAAAAGCCTCTGGAAGTGCGGATGGGTAAAGGAAAAGGAAGCGTCGAGTTTTACGTCGCTTATATCAAGTCGGGCCGTATTCTCTACGAGATGGACGGTGTGACAACAGAAGTAGCGACCGAGGCTCTGAACCTAGCAGCGTCGAAACTGCCTATCAGAACGAAACTGCTCATCAAGTCGGAGGATCCTTGGTCATAATGGACTACTTTAAGCTTACAGCGGAAGAGCTGCGGTCAAAAGAAGTAAGCGAATTACGCTCGGCCTCGCATGAGGTTCGTAAATCGCTTGCGCAGGTGCGAATGGACGTATATACGGCATCTGCCGTCAACACCGGCAAGGTCAAGAAACTGAAGAAGGCTCTCGCGAGAATTCTCACAGTTTCTCACGAAAAAGCTCGGGCAAAGGTTTGAGGTGAAGCACGATGTCTGAACTGCAAAATGAGAAAAAAGCGAAGCCGCTCCAGGGTGTTGTTACCTCTGACAAGATGCAAAAATCTCGCGTCGTCACGGTAGAGCGCCTCGTAAAACATGCTCGCTACGGTAAGTACATAAAGCGCCGTACCAAAATCATGTTTCACGACGAAAAGAACGAAAGTCGGCTCGGGGATTCCGTGTTGATCATCGCATCGCGGCCCTACAGCGCCAGCAAGCGCTTTAGCCTCTTTAAAATTGTACAAAAAGCCGGTGATGCGGTTGATTAACAGCCTGCAATAGTAGATCAAAGGGCATCCTAATGATTCAGATGGAATCTGTCTTAGTCAGTGGTGATAACTCTGGAGCAAAGGTTCTCAAGTGCTTCAAAGTTTTGGGTGGCAGTAAAAAGCGCTATGCGACGGTCGGCGATACGATCGTAGTATCAGTGAAAGAAGCTATGCCAAACAGCAAGGTAAAAAAGGGTAGCGTTCACAAGGCTGTTATCGTTCGGACCTCGAAAGAGATCATGCGCAAGGACGGAACAACCATTCGTTTCGACGAGAACGCTGCAGTGTTGATCAAGGGTAAAGATAACGAGCCAGTTGGCACGCGTATCTTTGGCCCAGTGGCTCGCGAAGTTCGATTGAAGGGTTTTGTCCGGATCGCTTCGTTGGCGCCTGAAGTAATTTAAGACGGAAGTTTTCTAACTAAAGGTGACAGAGATGGGTAACATCCCTCGACTTCAAGACCAATACAGTAAAGTACGCGAGCTCCTGGCTAAAGAGCTAGGTTTGGAAAACCCTAACGAGATTCCACGGATCGAGAAGATCGTGGTCAATATCGGTCAGGGCGAAGCTGTTCAGAACCACAAGATTCTCGAAGGGGCTATCGTAGACCTCGAGAAGATCACTGGACAGAAGGCAATTATGACGAAGGCTAAGAAGAGTATAGCCGGATTCAAATTGCGGGCTGGCGTGCCTATCGGCTGCAGTGTTACCCTTCGCCGGCAACGGATGTACGAATTCCTTGATCGACTCATCAACGTTTCGATCCCGCGTATTCGAGATTTCCGTGGCT
Source organism: Oligoflexaceae bacterium (assembly GCA_947474445.1). Lineage (GTDB taxonomy): Bacteria > Bdellovibrionota_B > Oligoflexia > Oligoflexales > Oligoflexaceae > Oligoflexus. The sequence goes on along the minus strand of CANJJY010000020.1, from coordinate 614 downwards.
TTTCTCCGAAGGCTTTCGATGGTCGTGGGAATTATACCCTCGGCATGAAAGAGCAGATCATTTTCCCCGAGATTGACTACGATAAAGTCGATCGTATCAGAGGGTTGGGGATTACCATTGTCACCAGCGCCAAGAATGATATTCAGGCAAAGGCTCTGCTCGATAAGTTCAACTTCCCCTTTAGAAAAAACTGATCAGCACGGCTGGGCTGCTAAGGAGCGACAATGGCTAAGAAGTCAATGATAGAGAAGGCGAATCGTAAACCAAAGTTTTCGACGCGCGCCTATACACGGTGCAACAGATGTGGTCGTCCAAAGGCGGTTTATCGGAAGTTCGGCGTTTGCCGTATTTGCTTCCGAGATTTAGCCTTGAATGGCTATCTGGCTGGCGTGACGAAAGCATCTTGGTAAGGGAGACGATATACCATGCAAGTAACTGATCCAGTAGCAGATCTCTTGACCCGCGTCAGAAACGCACAAAAGGCCGGGCAAGAAGTAGTAAACGTACCCGCTAGCAAAATCAAAATAGCGATTACGCATATTTTAAAAGAAGAAGGCTTCGTCAAGAATTACAAGTGTATCCGTGACGGAAAGCAAGGTCTTCTCAAGATTGCT
>CANJJY010000019.1 GCA_947474445.1 Oligoflexaceae bacterium | reverse complement strand
CGATTTAACTCTCAAGCAACAGAGAGATGACATCAATAATAGGGTCGAAGGAGAAGTTCGTGAAATATCGACCATGCTTCAAGAAATCGCAAAATTAAATGTCGCAATTAAGACAGCGGAAACTTCGGCGAGTCCTGAGGTCAACGATCTCCTCGATCAGCAGGATAAAGTCTTGCGCGAACTCACACAGCGCATCGATGTCAACTATTATCGCGGCGATCAAGGCATGGTTGTTGTGCGCGGCCCGCAAGAAACCCTGCTGGTAGATCGTGGTTTTCCTGCTCGCTTCGATGTTATGCGAAGCCAAGATGGGAATGGTGCGATGTACGATGTGATCATTGAAGATGGTGCAGCCCATCAACCTACCATCGCTACTCACGTGAATAAGAAGGGGCGTTTAGCTGGCCTTATCGATGTTCGCGATCGCGTATTGCCTCAACTGATCGAACATAATGACAAAATGGCGGAATCTCTGGCGAATCAAGTCAATGCTGTTCATAGAAAGGGATACGGTCTTAAAGATTTTAGAGAATCGACTGGCCGTGACTTTTTTGCCTTTACAGCTGATCCGGTAAACCCTGCAGCCAAAATTCGGCTGGGAAGCCTTGTTGAAGAATCGACCGATGCAATTTCCGTCGCCTCATCTCCTAATGCGCCTGGCGACAATGTATATATCAACGATCTTTTGCGGATAAAAGAAAGCCGCACTATGGATGGTGGGCGTGCCACTCTCCAGGAATATTATGGGAATTATGTAGGTGTGTTCGGTTTGGATGTCGTTCGAGCCGAACAAACTAAACAAGCCGACGATACCCTCGCCAAGAATTTAAGTGCACGACGCGATTCTATCTCGGGTGTCTCAATGGATGAAGAAGCGACCAATCTTTTAAAGTGGCAAGCGAATTTCACGGCATCCTCGAAGGTCATTACAACTATTGACGAAATGCTGGATACTGTCCTTCAGCTTAAACGTTAGGAGAGCTCTCTAAATGAGAATCTCTGATCGGCAACGCTACGAGATCGCCAACACTCGGGTAAATCAGGCAAAGACTGACAACGCCGATATGCTTGAACAATTGTCGACCCAAAAGCGTATTAATCGACTGTCCGATGATCCTATTGGTCTCGGTCAATCGTTGCGTCGTAAGTCGCAAATAAATGACGCTGACCAGTTTATTAAAAATATTGATTTCTCTAAAGGTTTCATGGAGCGGACGGAGGCAGCTCTTAGTGGGATCAGCGACTATTTAATTCGCGCTAAGGAATTGTCAGTTGCAATGGCGAACTCGTCCTACGATGCCCCAAGCCGCGCAGCTACCGCAAAAGAATTGAAAGAAATTATAGATGGCGTTGTTTCGCTCGCCAATAGTACTTATGGAAATAGGTATATTCTTGGTGGCTTTCGTACGATGACTCCCCCTTTGAGCCGCGAAGGTCACTTCATGGGGGATGACGGGGCAATCTTTCTGCAGATCGACGAAGGATCATTTAGGCAAATCAATCTACAAGCTCGAGGATTGTTTGAACCAAACGTTGAGGAGCGTGAACAAGGCAGATTTGGTATGATAAGTACTCTAGAGGTATTACAGCAGTCTCTTGAGACGGACAATATCCAAGGTATACGTAAAGCGATGGACGAACTTGACCATCAACTGGAAAAAACTTCAAGCTATCAAGCTACAATTGGCTCAATTTATAATGCGGTTGAAGAAAATTCCAAAAGGCTGGAGCATAAGCGAGAGATGACCCAAGAAGATCTTTCTCGCATTGAAGACGCTGATGTGTATAAGGCTACTTCGGATTTCAAAAAGACAGAGGCTGTGCTTCAAAGTACCCTCATGGCTTCGACCAAACTACTACAGCCTTCATTGATGAATTTCATGCAGTAATTGTTCAATAAGAGCGAGGCGCCACATGCCAGGGAGGGTAATTAGGTGCTAGTCTTAACACGTAAAGTAGGGGAAGGTATAGCGATTGGGGACGACATAAAAATAGTTGTTATGCAGGTGAAGGGCAAACAGGTCCGGCTTGGCATTAAAGCTAGTCCAAGCACGGTCGTCCATCGTGAAGAAGTGTATCAGAGGATCCAAGACGAAAATCGCTCAGCATCACTCTCAGAAGTCGATGCGGTATCACAAGCAAAAGAGTTGCTAGGAGATTCGGAGCGTGAAATTTCCTCGCCTCCAATTAAGCGTATAACCCGTACTCCTAAGAAGGTAGACAGTGAATAATGATTGGACTGAGTTCTTGTTGACTCATTCAAGTTAGGCTACACTAAACAAAGAGCTATTCCAAACGATACAATCCGAGGAGACAGGGCCTTGATTAAGGTGAAGACGACAAGGTTCGGCGACATCGAAATCGATGAAAAAGATGTCATCATGCTGCCTGCTGGTATCATCGGGTTTCCTGAATTAAAACAGTATGTTCTCCTTGATCATGATCAAGAATCACCATTTAAGTGGCTGCAGTCTCTGGAAGACTCTGCCATTGCATTCGTTATGATTAACCCCCTCCTCTTCAAGCCTGACTATTTGGTTGAAGTTAACGAGGCTGAAGTGGCGGATCTTGCTATTGAGTCAGAAGAAGAAGCTGTAGTGTCGGTTATTATCACAATGCCAAGCGACCCTCAAAAAATGACTGCCAACTTAAAAGCTCCTGTGATTTTTAATCTCAAAAATCGCCGCGGCCGACAAATTATTCTGAACAATTCGGAATATACGACCCGGCACAATATAATGGAAGAGATGAAAAGATTCACCCAGACGAGCCAGCAGCAAGTTATGCAAGGGGTCATTGAGCAAGTTAAAGATCAGCAGGTCGAAGCTCTTTTGGGAAAAGTTGAAAAAAAGTAGCTGTTAGAGACCAGTAACTTATAAACAAGCCATCGCATCGCCTGCGATGGCTTGTTTGTATTAATGGCTCGATGACGTAATAGGAGCGCTACCTCCGCTTCTATTACCACCTTCGTTTTCTTCCCAACTCTTGTAAAGTCTGTGTATTTGCCTAAAAACGGCTTGCGGTCGGCAGCTATGCAGTCGATGCTTATCAATTGCTTGTATGGGGAAGAGTCCACGTACACTGGAGCTGAGAAAAGCCTCGTCAAAGCGTGCTAATTCCTCGACAGGTATGGGTCGCTCGCGCACAGGAATTTTGCTGCGCGTAAGAAGTTCGATGATACGGCTGCGCGTGATTCCAGGCAATATTCCCGCTTGCAAGGGAGGGGTCGCAATTTCAACGAGATCTCCCTCGCGCGCGATAAAAAAAATATTAGCTGAGCCCGCTTCAGTAAACTCACCATCTCCGTTGCACCATACGATTTCGTCGTAACCTTCGGCCCGACTTTCAAGAGTGGCCACGATACTCGGCAGATAGAATGTGCACTTCGTTTGTTCGCCGCGTCTCCCACTTGGGTCTTTTTTGACTTTCAAGCGTATGCCTTGAGACAGTTCTTCTGCTTCTACCTGTCTAACGCGTGAGCAATAAATGTAGCGCTGAGGCGATGAGCTCTCGGGTGTTGGCCATACCTGTGGATCAAGTCCTCGGCTCACAATGAGGCGGATTGAGCTTCTTTGATAGCGCGTCAGACTCAAGAGATTTTCCATTTCAAATTGCAAAAGACTGTCGGGCCACGGCAGAGATATGTGATGGAGTTGAGCTGCTCGCCGAAGTCTTTCTAAGTGGGCACTTAAGTCCAGCAAATGACTTCCCGACGCGCAAATCGTCTCAACCAACCCATCTCCGAACAGGAACACACGATCCGTTGACGGGACTTGTGCTGCAGCTTGGGAGAAGATTTGCCCATTGATCGCCACCAGGTCCGTCATAGTTTGTCCTTGCAGTTTTTATAGCAGGGTGTTAGACACGCCATGCCCTATCACTTATTGACCGAGATGCGGCCACACTGAATACTGGCCCGATGACGGGGTGCCGACGAGAACTCACTGAGATTCAGGTTCGGTTCCGCTCCCCGCGCTGTCTCCCTTACACGAGCATTAAGCCTGCCAAGAGGAGTATGAAAAGCATGGAAGTCTTACCTTCACAGGGTCGGAAAGTCCATTTGATTTCATTGGGCTGTGCCCGCAACAGAGTAGACTCCGAGGTCATGCTCGGTTCGCTCATGGGTAACGATTGGTCGATCACCGCCGATGCTGACCAAGCGGATGCTGTTATTATCAATACCTGTGGATTCATTGAGGCAGCCAAACAAGAGAGCGTCCAGACTATCTTAGATGCGGCCGAGCTCAAGAAGCAGAATCCACTCATGAAGCTTGTCGTCGCCGGATGTCTGACGCAGCGCTATAAAAAACAACTGGTGGAAGGTCTGCCGGAAGTCGATCTTTTTATCGGGACCGACGAATTTCCCCAGATTGCGGATTTTTTGGAGACTCCCCTGCCAAAGGGAACTCTGCGTGCCAAACGAACCCACTACCTTTACGACGGTAGCCTTCCCAAGAAGAATACTCTGACGAGTTCGTCGGCCTATGTGAAAGTTGCAGAAGGTTGTCAGCATTCCTGCGCTTTCTGCATTATTCCTGCGATCCGTGGCAAATTGCGGTCGAGGCCGATCGCCAACATTGTCAAAGAAGTCGAAAAACTGGCTCAAGAAGGCGTTAAGGAAATCAATCTGATCGCCCAAGATCTTGCTGCTTATGGACGCGATTGGGGTTCTTCCGACCTCCTTCCCTTGCTCAAGAGTCTGGTTGATATTTCTGGCATTGAGTGGATTCGATTGCTCTACGTTTACCCTGAGAACATTAGTGATGAATTCATTGAATTTTTTGCTCATCACCCAAAAATAGTTAAGTACCTTGATATTCCCATGCAGCATGCTAACGACGAACTCCTTGCCAAGATGAATCGTGGAGTCACGCAAGCTGAACTGCGGCGCATCATCGGTCGGTTGCGTGAAAGTGTGCCTGGCATCGCCATCCGCACTTCTGTAATGGTTGGCTTTCCTAGCGAAACAGAGGCGCAATTCGAAGATTTAAAGACCTTTGTTGAAGACATGCGGTTCGAGCACTTGGGTTGTTTCACGTATTCGCAAGAAGAAGGAACAGTTGCAGGACGCATGAAAGATCAGATTGACGAAGACGTCAAGCAGCGGCGCCAAAGCGAAATCATGGTGATCCAAAAAGATATTTCTAAGCAGCATCTGTTGAGTTTCGTCGGGCGGACATTGCCGGTGCTGATCAAAGGTTTGTCAGAAGAGACCGAGCTCCTAGCAGAAGGGCGATTGTCGATTCAAGCGCCTGAAGTGGACGGGGTGATTTACATTAATGACGGCGATTTCAAGCCGGGACAGATCCAACTTGTTCGCATTACAGATTCGTATGACTACGATTTAGTGGGGCATGTGATCGAAGAAACAGAGAATGAGATGAGCGCAGAAAGGGTCGAATCAAGTGAAGAAGTCAGGCTCTGAACCCTCTTCTGTTTTCAGTGAAGAGAACGTGCGTGAGCGAAGCACGCTCGCAGCAGCTTTTCTAGACGAACGCTCGCGGTTGAATGGAATTGTGACCGACGCGAACAATAAGCTGCTCAATCGTATCTACAACGTGGACCACAACACCTATCTTGAAGGTGCCTTGCCTTCTCGTTTCAAGGAATTGATGGGTTTGGTCGCCTCGGCAAGCCTTCGCTGTGATGATTGTATTACCTACCATGTGATTCAAAGCTTTCGCTTGGGGTGTAGTCGCCAGGAGCAAGAGGAAGCGCTCAACGTTGCAACTGTCGTTGGCGGTACTATTGTCGTGCCCCATTTGCGGCGGGCCTACGCATTGCTGAGCGAACTTTACCCTGTGTCACTATAGAAAATACCACCGATGAACCGATTCATCAGTGGCTAGAAACGCAACAAGGTCCACTGGCTTTCGAGTCGTGCGAGTCGAGCTGAGCGACCCGTTTCGAAACTTGGAACAATGCGCAGAAGGCTGGACCGATCCGAATTAAACGGCGTCCAAGGGTCGCTGGGCTCGCTACTGCTCACGAGCGCCGGCGAAAATATCACGTAGGTCCCGAGTAGGCTTCCCCCAATAAATCCGACCGAGGCGCCAATGGCCACAAAACGGAGATTATCCTGGGGTTTTGCCTGAAAGCTCAGGAGTGCGGCGCCAAATGCGGCCCCGAAAGCTGTGCCATAGCCGGCCGTCACGAAAAGATCTTGAAAGCGTTCTTCGGTTGAGATCATCTGGGCCTGGGAGGTTTTAGGCGCAGCGCTGAGCATGAATCCTAGGGCCAATGCGCAATAGAAAAAGCGTTTCATGTGGCTCTCGTCTTTGTCTGAAGATGGGTTTGAACTTACAGCTTATGTTAGCAAATTCAGTGTCTTTTGCCTAGAATGCGCCCGAAATTGGCCTGAGTGCCATGGGAAGGCAAGGCGGGTTGAGTCAAAGCCGGAGGCCCCCTGTGATCGAGGCTTTTCCAATTGACAAGTACGCGGGATTGGAATATCCAACTAGGTAAGGAACTGGCATATTTAGCTAAAAATCTTTGAACCTGCCAATTTCCGTCTTTATTCTTCACTTTCAAATTGCTAAATGATGGACAAACTGCTTAAGAGCAAAATGCAGATAAAGTGCTTCAGGACAGTTTTTGATTATCGTGGGAATTGAAGTCTGCGAAGTCTTACTGTCAAAGCTGCTTGCCCTGTTCTATGTGATCAACGATGTGCGGATAGTTTCCATCCCCTTTTCATACCCACCTTTATAAAGAGAGCTACCTTATGACAGAAAAGGATAAAACGGTGACAGCCACCAAAACGAAAAAGGCGACGCCTGCGAAAGTGGAGAGAATCGACGTCGAAGCTCCCGCTCCGGAGCCGCAGCAAGCCTTGATTCAACCCTCTTCTGCCATTAGCAGCCATTCCAGCAGCAATCAGCAGAATAATCAGCAGCTTGAGATTAATCTCAAAGAGCTGAAAGAGCGTAAAATCTCTGACCTGAACAAGCTTGCTCGTGAATTTGGCATTGAAGGCTCGAGTAGCATGCGCAAGCAAGATCTGATCTTTGCTTTGCTTCAAGCTCAGTCAGAAAGAGGCGGCGTCATTTACGGAGAAGGCGTCTTGGAAACCTTGCCCGATGGCTTTGGCTTCCTGCGCGCCCCTGATTACAATTATCTTCCAGGTCCTGATGATATTTATGTGTCCCCTTCGCAGATTCGGCGATTTAACCTCCGTACCGGTGACACCGTTTCGGGGCAGATAAGACCCCCGAAGGACAGTGAGCGCTACTTTGCTCTTTTAAAGGTTGAGTCCGTCAATGGGGCATTGCCAGATCCTGGTTTCGACAAGATACTTTTTGACAATTTAACGCCACTTTATCCGATGGAAAAGTTCAAGATGGAAGTGGCCACCTTTAACTATTCCTCCCGTATCATCGACATTATGTGTCCGATTGGTAAAGGGCAGCGAGCTCTTATCGTGGCACCGCCGCGGACGGGTAAAACAGTTCTTTTGCAGAACATTGCCCATTCAATTGAGAAGAATCACCCTGAAGCGATTCTGATTGTCCTTCTGATCGATGAGCGACCTGAAGAAGTTACCGACATGGAACGGTCGGTTCGGGGTGAAGTGATCTCTTCAACCTTCGACGAACCTGCTCAGCGCCACGTTCAAGTAGCTGAAATGGTTATTGAAAAGGCGAAACGACTGGTCGAGCACAAGCACGACGTTGTCATTCTCCTCGACTCCATCACGCGTCTAGCGCGAGCTTATAACTCCGTCGTTCCACCCTCTGGTAAAATCCTCTCAGGTGGTGTAGATTCCAACGCGCTGCATAAACCGAAAAGATTTTTCGGCGCAGCGCGAAATATCGAAGATGGTGGCTCCTTGACCATTATTGCGACAGCCCTGGTTGATACAGGCTCGCGGATGGACGAAGTCATCTTCGAAGAGTTCAAAGGTACTGGTAACATGGAGTTGGTACTGGATCGCAAGCTTTCTGAGAAGCGCGTATTCCCGGCCATGGACATCAACAAGTCCGGAACCCGTAAGGAAGAGCTCCTCCTGCCAAAGGATGTGCTCAATCGCATGTGGATCCTCCGCAAGTTGCTGCAACCTCTGAATACAGTCGATGCGATGGAGTTCCTTCTGAACAAGATGGAAAAAACCAACACCAATGCCGACTTCTTAGAGTCGATGAACGGCTAAGAAAAAAGGCGATCAAGTTCATGGGATGCGGCGATAGTCGCTGCATCTAGAGCTGAGATCTAGCGGAAAAAGGATAGAGTATGAAAAAAGAAGGCCATCCAAATTACGTCGAAAGCAAAGTCGTGTGTGCATGCGGCAACACTTTTCAAACCAGGTCGGTAAAGGCTGAGATTCATGTTGAAATCTGCAGCAACTGCCATCCTTTCTTTACGGGCAAGCAAAAGCTGATGGATACTGCAGGCCGTATCGAGAAGTTTAAGAAGAAGTACGCTCGCACTTAGTTTTAGTTTCGGCGATTGGAGCCCAAATTCTCCCTTATTGAATTGGGAGACTTTGGGCTTCGTCATTTGTGCAAAGTTATGGGTTCATCCCTAAGTTGAAGCGCGTGGACGACGTGTTTCTCTTGTGCTTTTAGCCAATAGGTGGCCCCAATGTACGAAAAACTTGATTCGATCGAACTTCGCCTCACCGAAATCGATTCAAAATTGGGCCGCGAAGGTCTGAGCAGCCAGGATTTTACCAAGCTTTCAAAAGAGCGGGCTTCCTTTGCTGAAATCGTCGAGGTTTACCGGTCATATAAGCAGCTTAAAAGTGATCGTGACGCAACCCGAAAAATGCTTGATGAAGATGCCGACCCTGAAGTACGAGCCATGGCAAAGGAAGAACTCGAAATCCTTGAAGAGCAGATTCTCGCTGCAGAAGCTCAATTGCAGATATTGACCTTACCGAAAGATCCTAACGACGATCGCAATGTTATTTTAGAAGTTAGGGCAGGAACAGGAGGCGAAGAAGCTGCGCTATTCGCAGCAGACCTATTGCGTATGTATACCCGATTTTCCGAGGGTGCTGGCTGGAAAGTCGAACTGATGTCGGCCACGGAGTCGGCAACGGGCGGTTATAAGGAAGCAATCATCCTTATCAAGGGCGAGAAAGTTTTTCAAAAGTTGAAGTTTGAAGCGGGTGTGCATCGGGTTCAGAGAGTACCTGCAACTGAAGCCCAAGGTCGAATTCATACGAGCGCCTGTACTGTCGCAGTACTGCCCGAGGCCGATGAGCTTGATGAAGTATCGTTAGATGCTCGAGATCTTGAAATCACCGCATGTCGATCGTCTGGAGCAGGTGGCCAGCATGTGAATACAACTGACTCAGCTGTCCGCATTGTGCATAAACCGAGTGGATTAGTCGTTGAGTGTCAAGAGGAGCGTTCTCAGATTAAGAATCGGGAGAAGGCCTTGAAAATATTGCGAAGCAGGCTTTATGAGAAAGCTCAGCAAGAGCAGCAAGACGCAATCAGCGCTGATCGTAAAAGCCAAGTTGGATCGGGTGACCGCAGCGAGAGGATTAGGACTTACAATTTTCCCCAGAGTCGAGTCACAGATCACCGCATTAATTTAACTCTGTATAAACTGAGTGAAGTCATGCAGGGAGATCTATCCGAAATATTGAATTCTTTAGCTGCCTTCCATCAGACCGCATTGCTGAAATCTGAGCTTGAGCGAGGCGTGCAGGGAGTCTCATGACCGATCAAATATGGACCATAAAGGATGTGATTCAGTGGTCAAGCAGTTACTTGCGGCAAGCAGGTTCCGACTCCCCTCGACTCGATGCTGAAATTCTCTTAGCCCATACCTTGGATTGTCGTCGCCTCGATCTTTACCTCGATCATCATAAACCTTTGGTGCCTGAAGAACGCAAAGGCTATCGCGAGCTGATAAGGCGTCGTGCAGCGGGTGAGCCTGTGGCTTACATTCTCGCATACAAAGAATTTTATGGTCTAAAATTTATTGTCGACCGTCATACTTTGATTCCAAGGCCCGACACGGAAACGCTTGTTGAGCAAGTTTTGGCTTATATACCGCTCGATGCACGATGGAGCGGCCTGGATATTGGGACGGGTTCCGGTTGCATTGCCATTGCGCTAAAGAAGAACCGTCCGTTGTGTGAAATTTTTGCCTGGGATGTTAGCAAGAATGCTTTGGTCATCGCTGAAAAAAATGCAAGCCTTCTAGAAACGCCGATGATTTTCGAGGAGTGCGATGCTCGACTGTCCGAAAGTTGGGCTTCGATTCGACGGCCTTTGGATTTTATTGTCAGCAACCCACCCTACATTGCTGACGAAGAGAAAGCTGAGCTTTCGGCTTCGGTCATCGGTTTTGAACCTGAAAAAGCTTTATTTGCGTCTGATAAAGGGTTGGAATTTTACAAAATTTTCGCTCAGCATGCTGTCCAGGCGCTTAAACCGCAGGGCAAAATTTTCCTGGAAGTCGGCTACAGGCAAGCAAATGCGGTATCCTTACTCTTAGAGAGCTCTGGGTGGTCGGAGATCGCACGCTTTAAGGATCTAGGCGGGCACGAACGAGTTGTCGCAGCAACGCGTCCTCTTCTCGATTCTTGAAAAGGAGCGGTGATATTAGGAGCTATGTAAGGATATGGATCTTGATGGAGTAGGGCGTGATAACGACTGGACGCGCTTTAAGCGCTTCGCCATCGTTTGTCTAGTTACGGTTGGAATTCTCGTCATGCTTGGCGTATTGTATCGATCGATAATGGTGGCAATCGTTGCGAGCAGTATCATCGCCTATATTTTTGACCCCATGGTTGACCGTCTTTGTCGACGATTTCCTGTCGAGCGAAAGACCTTGGTTGGTATCCTGGTCTTGATCGTTGTGCTGACTTTTGTCGTTTGTGCGGTTTTAGTGGTGCCTTTTATCTACGAAGAGCTGATGAGCATCCTCGCGCGTGTACCCAACGCTATCGGCTATTTGGAAAAAATAATGGTGCCTGTTCTCGACTGGTTGAAGCAGGCTCGAATTTTTCCAGAAGAAACTATTGAAGCTGGTTTCCGTCGGCTCAATCTCCTCCAAAATATGAGTTCGGCCTCACAGACGGTTCAAGAAATATTTTTGCGCACGCCCGTGCTTATTGAAGCTGCATTCAATCTGATAATGGTTCCATTGATCACTTACCTTTTGCTCGCAGGTAAGGAGAATCTGAGTCGCCTGGTCAAGCGTTGGACACCGGAAGATACCCATATCCTGATCTCGGTCTTTCTCCATCGAGTTGATGTCGTGCTGAGATCGGTCGTCAAAGGTCAGTTTTTGATTGCCTGCGTTCTCGGTTGTTTATACATGGCGGGGTTTAATCTGATCGGTGTTCCTTCGGGAATTGCCATCGGAGCTGTGGCGGGTCTATGTCGACTGGTGCCCTATCTTGATGTTGTGGTCGGAATCGGTCTCAGTTCTGTTGTCGTGCTCACCCAAGGTACCGGTGTATCGGTATTCGTCGCTGTTCTTGGGGTTGTGGCCGTAGTGCAATCGATCGATGGAATGATTATTACGCCCCGCATCATCGGTGATCGATCGGGGCTCCATCCTATCGTGGTGATCGCTTCGGTTTTTGCTTTTGGGAGTTGGTTCGGGCTCCTCGGGGTTTTGCTGGCCGTTCCGATCGTGGCGGCTTCAGTTGTGGCGGCTCAGACCTGTCTACCTTACGTAAAACAATCTCCTTTTTATCAGATAAAATCGGCTTCTTCACCGCGACCTGAACTGGTGCAATCATCAGAACAAAATTAATTTTTATTGTTTCGCGTTGAAGTAATTGAGAAGCCGAAGCAAGGAGGAATTTTTCTTCCGGACCTGATATATCCTCGGCCAAAAGACAGATATGATCCGCCCCGAATACTTTTTCGACGCTCTTCAAAACGGCTTCTCGTCGATAGGGGGTATCAAGAACTAAGAGGGGCAGACCCTGTTCCGCAAACTGAGCCAAGCTTTTCTGACGCAATTCCTCTTCGCGGGGTAGAAATCCCACAAAGACAAATCCATTCTCGAGAAAAGGACAAGCCGCCAAAGCTGCTGTGAGGGAGCTTGGTCCTGGAATAACACTCACCTCAGCATCAAGCTGATAGGCCAGGACAAGAAGATCTCGCCCCGGATCGGCTAGAGTTGGGACTCCTTGATCGCTCATGTAAGCCACGGTACGACCCAGTTTTAATGCGCTTTTGACTGCATCAAATGTCCCTTGATCCTTGTGCTCATTCCAAAGCCTATACTCTCTATGAATGCCAGCCGCCTTGAGGGCAGGGCGCGCTCCTCTGTCTTCTTCAAACAGGAGGAGATCTGCGTCCCTCAAAACAGCAAGACTACGTTGTGGAATATCGATGACAAGACCCAGAGAGTTGGCTGCCATAATGAGCTTGCCGCGTGCTCGGCTAAGGGGGGGCTGCTGCAAGGAGACTTCCTTTCTAGAAAACGCGCGGATCTAGCCTTGGGAAACTGGCTAAAGTGTGATAATTGAAGAGTTTCCGCTCGACTCGATTAACATATTCCGGCTGAGATGAAAAGTTGCTTGCTGGAACGATTTGAATAGGGCTGTCGTGATTGACATGAAGCCGCCTCTTACACACAAGGTTCCGCAACATATTGCGATCATTATGGATGGAAACGGACGTTGGGCGCAGAGCCGAGGCGAACCGCGTGTTCATGGTCATCGGAGTGGGGCGCAAAGAGTCCGCGAAGTCGTAGAAGCCGCGGGACAACAGGGCGTTAAGGTTTTAACCCTTTACGCTTTCAGTGAAGAGAACTGGCAGAGACCAATTGAAGAAGTGCATGCCTTGTTCAGTCTACTCGTCTCCTATCTTCGTGAAGAAATTGAGAGACTCCATGAAAATGGAGTCCAGCTTTGTAGTATCGGGGCGATTGAAAAGTTGCCTGAAGATTGCCAACAATGGCTGCGTGTCGTCGAAGAAAGAACGAGGTCGAATCAAGGTCTGAAATTGGTTCTCGCGCTAAGTTACAGCAGTAGAACGGATATTCTGCGAGCGGTTCGCGGAATTGCAGCAGCTGTGAAAGAAGGTACTCTCGATGAACAATCAATCGGCGAGGCAACCATCAATTCTTATCTCAGTACAAATCTCCTTCCAGAACCCGATCTCTTGATTCGAACTAGTGGCGAGCAAAGACTTTCTAATTTCCTTCTTTGGGAAATGGCTTACACTGAGTTTTACTTCACAAAAGTTCATTGGCCGGACTTTAGTCGCGCTGATCTCGAGGCGGCTCTCAGCGACTATGCTGAACGTGAACGGAGATTTGGAAGCATTCATCCTCAGTAAGGTCGCCCTATGCTCAAGACCCGCATCATAACTGCTCTTGTCAGCCTCATTTTAATGGCTGCGGTATTTGCACTTGGCAACCCCCATTTCATTCGTTTGTTTTTTACCCTTATGGTTGGCCTTGGCACCTATGAGATTGCTAGCATGATTTTGCCCCAAATCTATCGTCGATTTGGTCCGAGCCACCGGGAACTTGCTGGATGGTGGATTCCATTGGTAACGGGTCTCTCTTGCTTGCTGTATGCGGGTAGCGCCTATACAAGCCGTTACGGAATTGGCGTTATGATGGTGGGGCTGTTGGGTGCTCTCCTTCTTGGCATATTTTTGGTCGACGATATCGATCTTTCGTTTGGCCATGCAGCAGGGATACTCGTCTGCCTCGTTTATGGCTCTTTTCCCTGGTTAGCTGTCTGGGAGCTCAACCAATTGGGTACGGGTTATCGTTATGTTTTTCTCATGTGTGCCATAGTATGGAGTGGAGATACCGGAGCCTATTTTGCTGGTCGTGCTTTTGGGCGGCATAAACTGGCTCCAAAAATGTCTCCAAACAAAACTTGGGAAGGGTCCATCGGTGGATTGGTGGCGAGTGTCGTCGGTGGCGCCCTGATTAAAATGGCTTATGATCCCGATTTCGCTTCATGGACTCTGGTCATTATCTGCAGTCTTGCAGGCGGTGCATTCGGGCAGTTGGGCGATTTGGCGGAGTCTACGTTTAAACGCTTCTCTGGGGTGAAAGACTCGGGCAAGATCTTTCCAGGACATGGTGGCTTCTTAGATAGAGTCGATGGATTGCTCTTTGCTGCCCCAGTCATTTGGATTATACTATATCAATTTGGCGCCTAAGGCCCCGTGGAGACGCTTCTATGGAATTCTTTTCCCATCCCATCGTTGCCGTCATTATCCTGCTAGGTGTTCTCGTCATCGTCCACGAAACTGGTCATTTTTTGGTCGGAAAGCTTTGTGGCATTCCGGTTGAGATTTTTTCTATAGGCTTTGGTCCGACGATTTTTGGATTCCGCAGGGGCGAGACGCATTATCGCTTGAGCGCTATTCCTCTCGGTGGATTCGTCAAGTTCTATGGATCCCTTCCATCCGAAGAAGTTCCAGACAATTTGAAAGGTCGGGAGTTTTATCGTGCCTCTGTCCCTCGCCGTTTAGTGACCATTGCGGCTGGGCCCTTAGCCAATTTTCTATTGGCTGTCCTTGTGTTCACGGGTTTGGTCATGCATGGCATCGAGCAGCCTCCTGCGCTGATTGGCGAAATCGTCAAAGGAAGTCCGGCCGAGCGAGCAGGAA
Organism: Oligoflexaceae bacterium; assembly: GCA_947474445.1. GTDB lineage: Bacteria > Bdellovibrionota_B > Oligoflexia > Oligoflexales > Oligoflexaceae > Oligoflexus. The sequence goes on along the minus strand of CANJJY010000019.1, from coordinate 7,624 downwards.
TCAAATTTGGCGACGAGATTAAGGCAATCGATGGCAAAGAAGTCCGTTCATGGAAAGACGTGCAACGCTTGATTGGAGAGCGGCCTAAGCAAAATCTCCAGCTCAAACTTCTTCGTGGGGCGGAATCGCTTGAACTCGGGCTAGCTCCGGATGCCGTACAAGACGAAGATATGCCTGGTACGAGGGGGCGCATCGGTATCTCTCGGTTCATGGTTCCGTCGGTTGTGACACGGATGAATGACACCGGTTTTTTAAGCCAAGCCGGTCTTCTGACGGGAGATCGATTGGTCAAGGCTCAGTGGTCTGGTCAGACTTACGAGTTACGCTATTGGCGCCAATTTCAAAACTTTTTAGAAAAGCTCGGAGCAGCTCAGGCCGTAGGAATTGAACCTGCAAAGATAGACCTAGTTGTAGTGCCTTTTGTTCCTGAATCAGATGATAGTTCGAATAAAGAAAAGCGCAGTGAGCAGGAAAGATCGCTATCTGTGCTTGTACCTGCGGGATGGGCCTACGAGGCTTCGACTATAGCAGCGTCAACAGGCATCACCCATGGTCAGCTGACAATTTTTAAAGCAGAGCCGCCCGTTGAAGGACTTTTACGAGGTGACCTCATCTTAAAGTGGAATGGCAAACCGCTTGATTCGACTTTTGATTTGAGCCAAGAGTTATCGGTGTATCACGAACCAAAAGTGAAGTTGTCGATTATACGTGATGCGAAAGAGCTTGATCTCGACATAGCCTTGAAGGGCATCGAAGTTCAAAAAGTAGAAGGCAAGGCCACGGCGTATACTTTACCTGTTACTTTTTGGGGTACACTCGAACAGCCTGAATGGATAGTCGAGCAGTATTCTAATCCCGCCAGAGCTCTCGTTTATGGGCTTACTGAAACGATCGATCTGACTAAGAGCATCGGACGGGCCATCGGTGGTTTGTTTACCGGCGAAATGCCTCTCTCTACATTGGGCGGACCCATCGCGATTGCTAAAGTTGCATCCGATTCTGTGCGAATTGGATGGCAAGCTTTTGCCAATGCCTTAGCCCTTATCAGCATAAATTTGGCTTTGCTTAATCTTGTACCCATTCCGGTTTTGGATGGCGGACAGATTGCGATTGTATCAGCAGAAGCTGTTATACGTCGTCCCGTTCGTGAGGTGACGATTGAGAATTATCAGAAAATTGGTTTTGTTATGGTGTTGGCGCTTTTTGTAATAGCAACTTACAACGACCTCGGACGATTTTGGGCTTCTATGCTCCGGGGCGTCAGCACGATGTTTTGAGCGTTGATCTCGATGAGAAAGGATATCAGTGCACCTTATTTTGCTCGACACTAGTTTTCAAGGAGCTCTTTTAGGTCTGGCTCACCGCGAACAGAAGGAATGGTCTCTCAACACAAAAGCATATTACGAAAACCCACAAGAAGCGGCTACGGCTCTCCCAAAGATGCTGCATGAATTGCTTGAAAAAGGAGGCCTAACCCTCGAGCAAATAGCAGGTATCGTGATAGGAGTAGGGCCAGGTTCTTTTACCGGCATTAAGATTGGCTTGAGTTTCGCTTATGGTATGAAGAGGGCCAATCCCCGACTTGAGCTCACTGGAGTTTCAGCTCTTCGGGCACTCTCAATTCATGAATCTTTCTCAGGACTGAGCGCATTGCCAGCAACGGGTTCGGCAGGTTACTTCGTTGTTCGAGACGGCGAAGATAGAAAATTGGGCATCGTGAGAGGGCCTGAAGATCCAAAGGTTAGAGGGAAAGAAGCTCTTTGGGAAATTTTTGAGAGAACGGAAGCGGATCGTGAGGGAGCTACCGGACTGCGAGTTTGGCCGCAAAATGTCAATTTATTGGGTAATTGGCCGCGGCTTGAGGAATGGCTAAGTGAGAGTCAAATAGATTTTAAAAATTGGCCGGTAAACTCTCTCGCAGAACCCTTGCTTCAAGGTATGTTGACCGACTATGTGATGGCTCATCATGCATCACCGCAAGATAAGCAATTACCCCAGGCTCTCTATCTCAGGCGTTCGGCGCCAGAAGAAAAGCTAGTACCGTCGTCCCCGTAAGCAAATTCGCTGCGGCTGGGCATTCCGATCTAAATGCGTTGCTTAGAAGAAGAGGCTTGCTGAGAATGAGTGACAAGAAAGCAGTCCGCAGGGGGTTTAGAGTTTTTCGCCGTTCAAAATTGGCAAAAAGGCCAATCGATATGAAAAGCCAAAGTCCCCGTAGAAAGTTGGGCGGAGCCATATATATCCTTCCCAATCTCATTACGACGGGCAACCTCTTCTTTGGGTTTTTTTCCATCGTCAAAGGCCTTCAGGGTAACTTCCTCTGGGCCTCGGCGGCAATTCTGCTAGCCTCAATCTTTGATGTGTTAGACGGACGAGTCGCGCGGATCACCAACAGTACGAGCAACTTTGGTGTGCAGTATGATTCTCTGTGTGATCTCGTGTCATTTGGCTTGGCTCCCGCGCTTCTCATGTATCAAGCGGGCCTTCACGAACTCGGACGGCTTGGCTGGATCATTTCGTTTATGTTTCTTGCTTGTGGGGCGCTGCGATTGGCTCGTTTCAACGTGCAAAGTTCCATAGGCAAAGCTTCGGGCGATTTTACTGGGCTACCGATACCTATGGCTGCCGGTGTAGTCGCATGTTTTGTGGCCCTATGGGTTGAGTTTGAGACCAAGCCTAACGATTACCTGATTCTTTTTTGGATAGAGCGGATATTGCAATCGAGCGCTTTTCGCACGGCTTTTCTTGCCGTCTCAGGTGTGCTATTGGCGATGGCAATGGTGACAAACGTCCCGTATCGCTCACACAAAACCCTAAAGATAGAGGGAATTAAACCGTTTAGACTTTTAGTTCTGGGCGTTGCTCTTGTGGCTCTTATCGCCAGCCAGCCCGAAATTTTCGGCTTCATGATCTTTTTTGGATATGCCGTCAGCGGGCCTTTAGAGTGGATGTTTGGCTGGACTAAACTCATTGATGACGATGACATATTTGAAACCGATTCCCAACATCGTATCGACAGCTGACAAACAAGCTGTAGAAGGATTTCATATGGCTAAGTCTTGGCTCCTATTGATTTTGAGCGGAAGTATTTTGGTACCAGCAGTCTGGGCTCAATCAGATAAGGGTCGACTGGCTCAAAATGTGGCGGCTATAGAGACTTCTGGATCGACAAGTGCGAATTCTGAAGTTATGGAGCCTTCTCAAGCGTCCTCTTTAAGCTGGTTGGCTCAACGAAGGCGCCCAGGTGCGTATCTTGGCTTTGGTCTAGAAAAGCCCACGCGTGTCGGTAAACTCAACCATTACGATGTTCTTTACGGCAAAAAAGAGGTCCAACCAGGATTTTTTGCAGGTTATTACCTTTATAGCTATTTGGTCGATCTCGGGGTTGGGACCAGCATCTCCTATTACAATGCTACTGGAAACCCAATTAAGCCTTCAGTGGGACAATCCAAGCCTCTCAAGGATGACCTACCGGCTGGTACTTTGGTTGATAAGCAGCAGGAGATTCAACTGACTCTTATTCCGGTTCAATTCTTGATCCAGGCAGCCATCAGTCCTTTTGCTAGCCGAAGAATTGTCCTCAGAGGATGGGCTGGGCCGGAATTTCTGTGGGTTCAAGAATCTCTGGATGCTAAATTGCGGGAAGGGAGCACCAATTCGACAGAAACTAATAGTTTTGTCAATAAAGGTTGGAATCGAGGCACTGTAGCAGGTGCCATGCTTTCAATTAGTCTGACAGGCATTGAGCCGCGCTCTGACTATGCCTTGGCTTCTATGGGCATAGATCGAATATTCATCAGTCCTTTCCTTGAAGTCGTTAAGACTAACGATGCCAAGATGGGCAACTTTGATAGACAGGCTTATGGAATCGCCTTCAGTTTCGAATCCCTCCGCTGACGAGGACATTAAAGTCGACCTCAACGATGGGTATGTATACCGCCTCGACCTTGCCTACATAGGGACTACCTTTTTAGGATGGCAAAGTCAGGTGCACGGCAATACTGTGCAAGATGTGATAGAAAAGGCGCTGCAAACGGCCTTGCGCGAAAAAGTTAGAATTCTTGGTGCCTCCAGAACTGACACAGGCGTTCACGCCGAGCATCAAGTAGCACGTTTTAAAACTAAACAAAAGGTTGACTGTCATCGGCTGCAGCGATCGCTGGAAGCTCTACTACCAGACAGTTTGGGTGTTTATAAACTCCGTCCAGTTTCACCTAATTTTCATCCTATCGTGCATGCCGAAAGCAAGCTCTACCGTTACCGCATCTGGCAAGGTTCAGGCGTGAGCCCCTTCGCTAGGCCATTTGTCTGGAACATACCTCAAAAGCTTGAATTGGCCGGTATGAGACAGGCCACCCAAACCCTCATAGGTCGGCATAACTTCAAAAGCTTTTGTGCTAGCGATGGATCTTCAAAGACCTTTGAACGCACTATTTTTGAAGCACAATGGATCGAAAAGGGGCAACTTTTAGAATTCTATATTTTGGGCGATGGGTTTCTCAAACAAATGATTCGGACCGTGGTCGGGACTTTGGTCGAAGTGGGCACTCTAAAACGGACTCTTTCCTCGTTCGAAGCCGCCATGGCAAGTCAAAGCAGGCTTGAAGCCGGCCAAACAGCACCAGCTGTCGGTTTGAGCTTGGTGCGAATATTTTATGAACCAATGGAAGCCATACCCAGAGCTCTGCTGGAAGAAAAAGGCCTTTTAAGCTTTAATGTACAAGAGTTTGATGCGGAGAATGCTTTCAAGCCCGCGCCCCGCCTTTGACGGAGGCCTCCAGCTTTTTTTTCATAAAGCGATCGCCTCCAACTCCCCTTATAATGAAACAATGCCTCAGGGGACTTTCCGTACCCTTCGACAATCGCGACAGTCAGCTCCCAATTCGACCTCATCGAAAGGTATCATCTTATGAAGTCTTTGCGCACCCGCTTGTGGATTCTAAGCTGCTGGGGATTGAGCCTAGTAGCCTGTCAGTATACGCAGGCAGCCAAAGAAAAGCCGGGAGTTAACCCGGAAAATGAGGTTTTGAATGATGAAAAATCACAAATTGAACTTTGGTCACCCGCAAGACGCAAAGCCAATGCATCATTTTACTATTTAACCGGGGAATACGAGGCATTGAGCCGCAATGGAGCCAAAGCTCGCAAGCTCTATGAAAATGCATATAACCTCGATCCTAATCCCTTCCTTGCCGTCAAACTAATTGAAATGCGTGCTAGCGAAGACATTGAAGACGCAATCAAGCTATCAAATAAGATGGTCCTCCTTTATCCGGAATACGCACCCTTGCAGCTGATGCATGGGAGACTGCAAATTGCGACTGGTAATATCGAAAAAGCCGAAGGAAATTTGATTCTAGCTAAGAAATTAGATCCTGAAGCCCTTGAATCGTATGTCTTTCTCATCCATCTTTATCAATCTCAAGAGAAGTACAAGCAAGCCATCGCTGTTGCCAAAGAGTTACTTAAAGTCAATGCATCATTTGCTGAAGGCTGGACTCAGCTCGCGCGGCTTCACATGATGAGCAAACAATATAAAGAGGCTCTGGAGCCTGCACGTCGGGCCTATGATATCGATCCCAACGATCCTGAGCGTGTTCAAATATATGCCCTAGCTCTGGATCTAAATGGTGAAAAGAAGAAAGCTGCACAGATTTATGACACGATTCTAAAGCTCGATCCCACTAATGATGATCTCATCGCTCGCATGGTCAGCATGTTCAAGGTATTAGGATCACTCGAAGATGGCATCAAGCAGCTGAAAAACACGGAAAAAATGGCTGGCGGGGATGTTCCGGGAATAAAGCTGCAGATGGTCTTTATCTACTGGGAGCTGCAGCAATTTGCGGAAGCTTCGGAATTGCTCGATGCCATTGCCAAAGCCTACCCTCAATCAGAAAGAATCACTTATATGTCTGGTCTAGGGCAGGAGCGGATTCAGCAATGGCAAAAGGCACTGGATACCTATAAGAGCTTTGACGAGAGCTCAGAATTCTATGGTGCCGTACGCTTTCGCTCGATTGAGATATTAAAAAAACAGGGTGATTTAGATGCTGCCTTGGTCTTGGCTCGAGAAGCCATGGATAGTCAGTCTGACAGATCTGCGGATTTTTATCCCGTTGCCGCCCAAATTCTCGCCGTTCAAAAGAAATTCGCCGAGGCGGCTCAGCTTCTGTCGAAGGGGTTCGTGAAGCACACTGATCGTGTCGATTTTCTGTTTCTTAAGGCAGTCAATCTAGAAAGGGCAGGATCGTATGATGATTGCGTAACGACGTTGAAAGGTCTTTTAGAGAAAGATCCTCAGCATGCCGCTGCTCACAACTACTTGGGATATATGTACGCCGAACGTCGTGTGCACCTCGATGAGGCGGAAAGCCACATCAAGAAAGCTCTCGAAATCAAACCAGATGATGGCTATTATCTGGATTCCCTCGGCTGGGTCTATTTTCAGCAGGGACAATTAGATAAAGCGCTCGAAACGCTCCTCAGAGCTGATGAGCAAGTTGCCAACGAGGGTGTTATCCTCGAACATATTGCTGATACGTACCAAGCTCTAGGACAAGTAACAAAGGCCATCGATTTTTATGACAAGGCCCTTCAAACAAAAATTGATGACTCAGATCGCTCCCGTATTAGTGAGAAGAGGAGTAAATTGGGAAACCAAAAAAGCTAGCTTCACATTCGCTTCTATGGGCCTATGTTTAGTTTCCTGTCAAACAATTCAAAGTTTCCAAGACGTGCAACTGCCTGCCTATGCAGGAGTATACTTTAGCGAATGCCGCCATCAGGATGGTGCCGTGAGATTTAGCATAGGTGGGCAAGGACCTGAACAGGAGAGGCTAGATGCTGAATGGGCTTCTCGTTCAAATGGGGATTGGTCCTTAGCAAGTTATTCGCCATTTGGGCAGACATTGCTTCAGGTTTCCTACCAGGAAGTTCCAGCTTCACTTGCCGTTAAGGCGAAAGAAGCAACTCCTCTGCAAAATCTCACACTCGACCCGGATGGGTTTCTTCGATTTGATGGTCAGCGCATTGGCATCAAAGCCGATGAGGTCGCATGTCTTTTAGAAATGAAGTTGCCTCGGGCCTGGCTGAAAAAAGTCATCGCGCAAAACCAGGAACCTGAAAATCTTCAAATCGAAGTTGACGATGGGGAGAGAAAAATTGATTTGAAGCTGGGAAAGCATGGTTTGAAGCAAGAATGGGTTTGGATGTTTGATGTCCGTTGGAGCATGTATTGGGGGCTTCGATCAGAGGCTCTGCGGTTCGAATTGCGTCATGGACCCGAACTCATTCTGAGTTCGCAGAGCTATCCACATTTATCTGCTCGCATGATTCCAGTGAGGGATGAAAAGTGAAATTATTGAGGGCTTTAGCTGATGCAGGATTTCTGACGGTCACCAACGTCGAAATCGTGGCGCATTTTGCGCAGAAATGGGAACTCAGTACCTATGAATCTCTTTTGCAGACTCATATTCTTGCTGAACATAGTCTGGCTGACGCCATATCTGAGGTTTTTAAATTAGACCGTCTCTACAGCTTTGATGCAGCCGATGTGGAGCTCGATGTACTTGCGCAGATAAGCTTTGCTGAGGCCCAGAGTTTTCAATGTTTTGTTCCTAAT
>CANJJY010000018.1 GCA_947474445.1 Oligoflexaceae bacterium | reverse complement strand
TTCGGGAAAGCGCTTGCAAACGTCTCGCAGCCATTTTTCAGCCGCATCTACCCGTCCGGCCTCACAGAGATCAAAACCGTATTCGACCGCTGCCCGGAGGTTTCTCGGTTCAGCGTCACAGAGCTCGTGCATCATCAGGGCCGATGCCTTCCAATCGCCGTCTTTTCTCAACGCGCAGACTTTTCTGAAAGTATCCTGACAGAGGGGGGTCGTCAGTGAGAATACCAAGAGCTCATCTAGATTTTTAATAATCTGGGCCTGAGAAATCTCGCCCGTGTGAATTTGAGCGACATTGTACTCCCCCGCGACGGCTATCACCCGATCGGAAACGTCAAGTGCCAGGAAATAGATGGGCCGCGTATCGAGGCGATAGGTTCCCTGCGCGGCGCGCAGGGCACGCGTGACCTTCTGCTCGCCGAATTCCCAATCGATCACCAGCATACTATTGGGATTCGCCTGCATATCTTCCGCACATTCCTCGACGGAGTCGGCGAATTTCAATTCTCCTATGCCATAGTTTTTGAGTTCACGCATCATAACCGATCGAACCGTGACGCGGCTGATGAACACCGTCGCTCGCGCGACCGTCGATTGATTGGCACGCGCCTCGACGGTCTGGTCCTTGCCGCTCTGCGGAAAATCGAAAACTTTTGCAGCACCCATGATCAGTTTCCTGAAGTTACCCCACGAAGTGCATTGGCATCCCCTTGACCCAATGCACTCATGAATGGCTGAGACTCCCTCTTCCCGCGAGCTGGTGACCGAACCTTGCGACTCTTCACCTCGGCTTACATGAATATAGAATCGGGGAAGTGGCCTCGGTCTTGAGGTAGGCGAAGTTTAGCCAATCAATAAGGGTCTTTGCCTAGAGCAATTGAAATTCATACCTGGCCGTCAGAGAGGGATTCTGAAAACTGGATCAAAATCCTTACCGAGCGCTCACCCCTGCCGGCTAAACGATTGACTTGTCGGTTTTAAATCTCTGAGGCCTGGCATTTGGTCTTTGAAGCGAGGCTTCACGCGGCATAAAAGGGTTGAGCTTTGTCAGGTGCCCTGGCATCTTCGAGCCCCGCGCCTCGCATAGCCCGCTGAAAGGGAAAAAGCATGCCTCGTTACGTCAAGCTCTTCGAACAAGCCCTGAGCCCAGAATTCTGTCGCGATTTGATCGAAAAATTCGAAGCCGACCAGCAGGTGCGCCCTGACCCTCAACCGCATTATTCGACGCGGAGCTATCTCATGCTCGGAGAATCCCGGAGCTGGATGCGGACCATTCAAAAGGTGACGGAACTCGCCGAACCTTTGATTGCCTCGTTTTTTCAGCTCCCGGAACCCTATCAAGCCACCTCCGATCGCGAGTGGATGAACGATGGTTGGGTCATCGCCCGCTATCGGCCCGGCGACGCCTGCGCTTTTCACGATGATGCCCAAACCCCGGTGGCGCCATCCAACGGTCTGCGCTTGGCTACCCTCATCTTCTTTCTCAACACGGTCGAGGAAGGCCAAGGGGGGGAGCTCTTTTTTCCCTGCCAAGACTTGAAAGTCCAGGCCAGGGAAGGTCGGGCCGTGATTTTTCCCGCTCAGGTCACCCATCCTCACGAAGTGCTGCCAACCGCACAAGTCCGTTACGTTTTGCAGACTTGGATCGTCGACCCCGACATGGTCGTCGTCATCCGCGAGGACTGATCCCGAGACGGCCCTCTCATTTTCTGCATAATCAGTGCAATAATGCGATCTTTATGCAGAAGGCTTCTCACCTCCCCTCTCCCCATGATCGACCGTCATTTCATGAATTTACCCGACAAGCTTTGTAACTCCCTTCACGTGCCCTTTATTCTCTTTTTAAGACAGTGGTTCTAATATCTATTGTATTCCCTGAGGAGCGGTGTAAGTATACGTCTATTATATAATAATATGCGAATACACTGCATATTATGTATAACCATGAAGCGAGGCCGGAAGATGCAAGAGTTCGTCATAAAGGTGGCCGGAGAAGAAGATTGCAGATTTGCGGAGGTGATCAGTTCGGAGATGGAAGCCAGTGCGCGCGCACGGGGCACCGGTATCGCCAAGCGGACGCCTGAATACATCAAAGCGAAAATCCGCAGCGGACAGGCGTTTATCGCCCTGGCTTCCGATACGGGTGACGTGGCTGGTTTTTGCTATGCAGAAACCTGGAGCAATGGTTCCTACGTCGCGAACTCGGGACTTCTCATTTTTCCAGCTTATCGTCGCGATGGCCTCGCGCGTCGGCTCAAAGCCTTTGCCTTTACGACCTCTAAGAATCGCTATCCGGCCGCCAAGTTCTTCGGTTTGACGACGAGCCTGGCCGTGATGAATATCAATACAGAACTCGGCTACCGGCCAGTGACTTACAGTGAACTGACGCAAGACGAAGAGTTTTGGGCCAGCTGTCAAAGCTGCGTGAATTATCCGACCCTCACGAGCAAAGATAGGAAGAACTGTCTCTGCACGGCGATGCTTTACGATCCTGAATGGGAAAAACGTCGGCAGCAAAAACGAGAGTTGAAGACGGAAACAGTTTCGGCCGAGGTACCGGTATGATACGGGCTGCCGTCGTCGGCGCGGCGGGTTTTACCGGCGGAGAGTTGATTCGGCTTTTGCTTCAGCATCCCCGGGTCAGCGAACTGACCTGCATCAGCGCGAGTCAAGCAGGCAAAAAGATAGGCGCCGTTCACGGCGATCTTTTCTGGAGCTCCCTCCACTTTGCCGAGGGTCTGGATCCAGCTGGGGTCGATGTGATTTTTCTCTGCGGTGGGCATGGTCAATCGCAGGCCTTGATGCATACCCATCAGCTTGGTCCTACTGCGGCAACCATCATCGATCTGAGCCAAGATTTTAGACTCGCCTCGCCCGAACATCCCTTTGTCTATGGCTTGCCTGAGGCCTTCGGGCCGGCGATCGCCGCGGCGTCGCGCATAGCCAATCCAGGTTGCTTTGCCACGGCTATTCAACTTGCGCTCCTGCCTTTGGCCAAGAGCCAGCTCCTTCAAAACACCGTCCACGTCACTGCGTTGACCGGCTCAACAGGTGCGGGTCAAAAGTTGCAGGACACCACCCACTTCACGTGGCGAGCCAATAATGTTTCGGTCTACAAGGCCTTCTCTCATCAGCATCTCCCCGAGATACGGCAAACCCTCGAAAGCTTGCAGGCTGGAGAGCTCCCCGAAATTCACTTTGTTCCCATGCGCGCCGACTTTCCCCGCGGAATCTTCTGCTCGCTCTATACCGTCTGCGAGGGGTCTGAAGAAGCTCTCATCGATCTCTACGACCGCACCTACGCAGGTTGCTCGTTTGTCCACCGCAGCGACACTGAGATCGACCTCAAGCAGGTTGTCAGCACCAATCACGCCCTGCTTCACGTGCAAAAGCATGGCGCTCATCTTCACGTCTGCTTAGCGATCGATAACCTCCTTAAGGGAGCCGCGGGGCAGGCCGTGCAGAATATGAACCTGCGCTTCGAGCGGCCCGAGACGGAAGGCCTGCTCCTCAAACCCCTGGCTTATTGAGGTCCCGATGCGTCCACTGGCCGTTTATGCAAAGACCGAACTCGCGCTGCATCGCGCCGCAGGTTGCTTTCTCTATGACGAAAACGAGCGAGCTATCCTCGATTTTTATAGCGGGCACGGCGTGATTTCGATCGGTCATTCCCATCCTCACTACGTGGCGCGCCTGAGCGAACAGCTCCAGCGCCTGATGTATTATTCAAACGCCGTGGATTTTGCCGAGCAAACGGCCCTCTGCGAGGTTCTCGGCCCGCTCAGTGGCTGTCCCGACTACGATCTCTTTCTAGTGAACTCCGGCGCAGAGGCCATAGAAAATGCCCTGAAAGTCGCTTCATTTGTCACGCAGCGGACCGAAGTCGTCGCGATGCGCGGCAGTTTCCACGGCCGCACCTCGCTCGCCGCTCAGGTCACCCATGCCAACCGCATCTGTGCTCCCGTCAACGCGGGCCTCAAAGTCACCTTCGTCGCCTTGGATGATGTCGCGGCTGCGGCGGCAGCGATCACCGATCAGACGGCCGCGGTGTTGATCGAAGGCATCCAGGGAGTCGGCGGCATCTGGGAGGGTTCAAGCCTTTACTGGCAGGAACTCACCCGCCTCTGTCGCGACCGTGGCGCTTTGCTCATCGCCGATGAGATTCAATCAGGCTTTGGTCGCACCGGTAATTTTTTTGCATTCCAGCATCACGGTCCCACGGTCAAACCCGATTTGATCTGCACAGCCAAGGGCATGGGCAACGGCTATCCCGTTGCCGGAACATGGGTGCGACAGGGTTTGCCAGTGACAGCCGGCTCGCTCGGCACGACCTTCGGCGGTAATCCTATGGCCTGCACAGCGGCGCGCGCCGTCTGCGAAGTCTTGCAAAAGGACGATTTAATCGCCCGAGCCGCCGCTCTCGGGCAAAATCTCACCGCCGCCCTGCGCGACATCCCGCAGATCAAAGCGGTGCGAGGCCGTGGTCTGATGATCGCCTGTGATATCGAGGGCGATAGCTATCCCCTGCGGTCGCGCCTTCTTCATAAACACGGCGTGTTGGTCGGCAGTGCCAGCACCAAGGAAACCTTACGCCTCCTTCCACCCCTGAGCGTCAGCGAAGATCAGTGTTCTGCGCTTCTCGACAAACTCCGCTTAGCCTTGAACGAGTCATAACATCATGCAGCAATTTCTCAGCGTCAACGACGTCGCAGACGTCTCACAATTGGTCGAGGAGGCTTTTCTTCTCAAACAAAATCCCTGGTCCCACGCCCATCTCGGTCAGGGCAAGACCCTGGGCTTGGTTTTTTTCAACCCCAGTCTGCGCACCCGGCTCAGCACGCAAAAAGCGGCTTGGCATCTCGGCCTGCATACCCTGATGATGAACATCAATCAAGAAGGTTGGGCCATTGAAACGCGGGACGGCGTGGTGATGGATCAGGCGGCCGGCGAACATATCAAAGAAGCGGCCGGCGTCTTCGCTCAGTATTGCGATCTCCTCGGCGTGCGCTGTTTTCCTAGCCTCGTCGATCGCGAGGCCGACTACAATGAAACCGTGATGAAGAAGATCGCCCTCTACAGTGGTCGTCCTCTGATCAGTCTCGAGTCGGCCACGGTTCATCCTCTGCAATCGCTCGCTGACGTGATGACTATCATGGAAAAGCGCCGACGCGCTCGCCCCAAGGTGGTGCTGACCTGGGCTCCACAGGTCAAGGCCTTGCCGCAAGCTGTCGCCAACTCCTTTGCTCAGTGGGTGCTCCGCACTGACTGCGAACTGGTGATCACTCATCCGCCTGGCTACGAACTAAATCCGAGTTTTACTCAAGGCGCTCGGATCGAGCACGATCAAGATCGAGCCTTCGAGGGAGCTGATTTTGTCTATGCAAAGAACTGGTCGGCCTATGAACCCTACGGAGCCATCCTCTCGGAAGACCGCAGCTGGACCGTCAGCGAAGAGAAGATGCGGCGGACGCGGGATGGCTACTTTATGCATTGCCTCCCTGTACGCCGCAATTTGAAGGTCACCGACGAAGTGTTGGATGGACCCCGTTCCTTGGTCTTGAATCAGGCCCTTAACCGGGTCTATGCAGCCCAGGTGGTCCTGAAACGCATGCTTGAACATCTGCGGTAAACGACCGCGTACTCGGAGAGAGCTTCCATGGAAAAACTATCGATATTCAAAATCAGCGGAAAACTGCTCGATAAAAGCGAAGAACTGCAGACTTTTCTCCGCGGCTTTGCGGCTCTTTCTGGTAAGAAGATTCTCGTGCACGGCGGCGGCGTCCACGCCGACCAGCTCGCCACGCAGCTCGGTTTACCCATCGAAATGCACGAAGGCCGGCGCATCACCTCGCCCGCTATGCGCGATCTCGTCACCATGGTTTACGGCGGACTGCTGAATAAGCAGATCGTCGCCCAGCTCCAGATGCTCGGCGCCGATGCGATCGGCCTCACCGGAGCCGATGCGCGGGTGTTTACCGCTCAGCGTCGGCGCCCCGAACCGATCGATTTCGGTTGCGTCGGCGATATTCGCGAGGTTCGCTCGGACTTCCTCGAAGACTTGATGGTCCAAGATATGATCCCCGTCTTGGCTCCCATCAGCTGGGAGAAGGCGACTGGAGAGTTGCTCAACAGCAATGCTGATGGGGTCGCGTGCCAGGTTACGCAGGCCTTTTCTGGTCGCTATGAAACTTTTCTTTACTACTGCTTCGATAAGCCGGGTGTACTGCTCGATATCGACGATCAGTCCTCTCTTCTCCCGCAGATCGATCGCGTCCAATACGAGCGTCTGAAGCGCGAGAAGAAAGTTCAGGGCGGTATGTTACCCAAACTCGATAGCTGCTTTCAGGCGAAAACGCTGGGTGCACACCGCGTTTTGCTTGCCTCGCCTCAGGATTCGCTTCATTACGCGCGCGGCGACGCCTTTCGGGGCACCATGATTTCTTAAACCGACCAAGAGGCAAGCGGCGTGAGGAAGCCGGTATCGTAAATTTTTCTAGAGTCGGCTATAAATAAGTTCGCCCCAACGACTGGTGAAGAGGAGCGACACTTGGAAGGTTTTGTACCTGGTAGCCGAGCAAGTTTTATCTTAGATTTCATAGTCTTAGCTATGGCTGCGGTCCTCCCCGTCCTCTTGTTTAGCCTGCTGCAGGTCAAGCGGCGCCAAAGGTATCAGACGCATCGCAGCATTCAGATCGGTCTCGGCATTGTCCTCGGACTCACTATTCTGGCCTTCGAGGTCAACATGCGGCTGTGGGGCTGGCGACACATGGCTGAGCCTTCTCCTTACTTCGACACCTGGGTTTTTCCCGCTCTCTATATCCATCTCTGTTTTTCAATTCCAACATTGATTCTATGGGCTTATACAATCTTTGAGGCGACGCGCCAGCAGATCATGGCCGCTGCCAGTCGGGGCCGCTTCAGACACAGAACCTACGGTCGCCTCTCAGCCTATTCGATGGTTGCGACGACGGTAACGGGTTGGATCTTCTACTGGTTGGCTTTCGTCGCCGCCTGAAGGCAGAAGAAGAGAAGGAAGAAAAAAAATTTAGACTGCTTTATCGACTCGGATCAAGCTCTTGAGCCCTACCACTTCTGCCCCCTATCTTGCAAAATAGACACAGTCTTTTTATACTGGGTCGCGTAAGAGATCCGCTAAGGGTCTTTTCTTTCTGCTTTTTCTGAGTCCCCCTTATGTCGTGATCCCTTTTACCGATGAGAACGCGTTCGCGGCAGACAATCTGCCGCACTTGAGGAGAAAAATGTTATGAGTCCCTCGTCACGGAGTCCGCACGCCCACCAAGCCATGGCAGAGAGCGGCGGCAGCTTTCTTACGTCGGGTACGATTCCACGCCAGCTTTCCCAGGATGCCATGCTCCTCCTGCTCGAAAAAGCTCGAGGTGGTGAACGCAATCTCTCCCGCACGATCATCAGTCGGACCCTGAACGTCAACGATGTGGTGGCCGAGTATTGCCTCCGTCACCTCGAGGAAAAACTGCGCGAAGAAAAAGGCTATGAAGACAGGGTGCTCACACAAATTGCTCATCTTGAGCAGTCGACGGTGACTGATTTGCAAAGTTTTCTGCAGTATGCTTTCGGCGTTCAAGGCAAAGTCTCGCGGGCTATTTCTATTCATCTACGCGCTGGGACAGCCTGAATCATCGGTTCGTCACGACCCTTCTCGCCTGGATTTTCTCCCGCCAATTGATTAGTGTCTCCCGAGGATCGCCAACTCGCTGGGAGTGCCGCCTTGTATATTCTTCAGATCGCTTTTGCTCTGCTTTGTTGTCTCTTCGTTCGTTCTTTGCCTCTTCTCGCCGCTCCACAGGCCCCATCTCTCGATCGGCCTATTACCGACGAAATCTTTTATTTCGTCATGACCGATCGATTTGCCGACGGTGATCCTTCCAACAACTGGGGAGGCGAGAAGCCTGGCACGGGCAGCAAAGAGGATGTGCAGCGCCACGGTTTCGAGCCGACGCAAGAATCTCTCTACCATGGCGGAGACCTGCGCGGGATTGCCGGCAAGCTCGATTATCTGCAAGGCCTCGGCGTCACCGCCATCTGGCTGTCTCCCGTCATGAAAAACCGGAGCACGCAGCCGGGCGAAGGGACCTACGGCACCATCGCGGGCTACCATGGCTACTGGCCGCTCGACTTCACCCAAGTCGACCCCCATCTCGGTACCGAGGAAGATTTTAAAAATCTGATCGCCTCCGCTCACAAAAAAGGCATGAAGGTCTTTATCGATGTGATCGTCAATCACACGGCCGATGGCATTTCCTATCGCGAATGCCAGGACTGCCCCTATCGTTCGCGCGCAGAGTTTCCCACCTCGGGCACGCGTCTCGGCAAAAAGCTCAACCCAGGATTTATCGAGGGAGATCTTTCAGCCGCCAACTTTGCCCGCCTGAAAAATCCCGATTATGCCTACACCCCTTTCATTCCGAACCCCAAGCTCAAGAAGGTTCCCGCTTGGTTGAACGATCCCATCTACTATCACAATCGCGGCAACTCGACTTTTTCAGGGGAGAACTCCGAATGGGGAGATTTCTTCGGACTCGACGATCTCTATACGGAAAACCCTCGCGTCCTCGCCGGCATGATAGACATCTACGCCGACTGGATCAAAAAATATAAGTTCGACGGCTTTCGCGTCGATACCGTTAAACACGTGAATATAGAGTTCTGGCAATCCTTCGTGCCAGCCATGCACGAGGCGGCGCGAACGGCCGGCATCAAGAATTTCTTTATTTTCGGTGAAGTGTTTACCGGAGATGTCTCGCTGCTGAGCTATTACACCCGCCAGGGTAAGATGGATGCCGTACTCGACTTTGCGATTCAAGGTGGCATCAAAGATGTTTTCGGTGAAGGCCAGCCGAAGGAAAAGCTGGAGCAGATCCTGTCTCAGGACGATTTGCACCGACTCGGCAGCGCTCCGCAAAAGATGTTCAGCTTTCTCTCTAACCACGACATCGGTCGCTTCGCCTACGCCGTCAAAAACAAATTCAAGGAAGCTAGCGATCAGGACGTGCTGCAGCGTCTGACGCTAGCGCACGCCTTTCTTTATTTTGCCCGCGGGGTCCCCGTGCTTTACTACGGCGACGAGCAAGGTTTTGTCGGCTCCGGTGGCGATAAGGGTGCGCGGGAGGATATGTTCCCGTCCAAAACTCCCAGTTATGCGTCACTGGCCACGATAGGATCTCAGGCGACACCGGCCGCCGACAACTTCGATGTCAAGCACCCCCTTTACCAGAACCTCAGCCGCCTCGCAGCCCTGCACGCGGCGCATCCTGCCCTACGGCGCGGGGAATACATTCCAGGTCCTGACTTAGGTCCGGAACTGTTCGCCTTCAAACGATCTCTGGCGAGCGAAAAAGACGATTATCTCTTGATCTTTAGCCTCTCCGCAGCCAAGACTCAAACCATCGCTCTCCCCGCTTCTTCCCAATTGATTTATCCCACTGAAGCGGCGGCTCAGCCCGGTCAATTATCGCCACTTTCTTTTGTGGTCTACAAGGTCCCGCGCAGCAAAGTGCAGCCACGGCTGACCCTTGCTTTCACCAACTTGCGCGACAAAGAACGCGTGGGCAAGCTTTTCTACGGCGAGCTCAACGCTCCCGAAGGCTCTATTGTAAAATTTTCAACCCGCGCTGAAGGCAAGGGCAAGGGACCTTTCAAACCTCTCTATGAAGATTTGAATCCACCCTATCGCGCTTACATCGAGGGATTTGCCGACGGTACTCCTCTGACCATCAAGGCTGAGGTGAAACTGCCAAACGGAACATCGCAAACTCTGCTTCAGGACGTTTTCATCGATGCTCGTCCCCCGTCGGTAACTGTTCACTATGCGAATAGCCATCAGCGCACCGAGGCCTATACAATCAGCGGCAAAGGCCGTATCGCTCTCCCGACCCCGCTGAGCAGCGAGGGGATCTATCGATTTGCTTGGTCGCTCGATGAAGATCAGCAGACCCTCGTCTTTGCTTCAAAAGGTAAAGGTGAAAATGAAATGGTGTTCGATCAGCCTATCCTCTTGAATTACCGCGAACATATATTGCCTCACCTTCAGGACAAAGGCGCTCCGGCGGTGACGCTTTACATCACGCCTGGCCAAGTCCCCGAGATCAGCACCAAACCCTTCACGGAGAAGGCGCAGGCTCAAGGACCGGTCTTGCAGGCGATGGAAAAACCACCTCTCGAAGGTCGGACTCTTTATGTGCGCGGTGGGATGAATACCTGGCAAGCTAAAGACTCTTTGCGCGCCGTCTCACCTCATACCTACGAGGTTGCCGTTCCCTTGAGCGCCGGCCTCACGGAGTTCAAATTTGCCGATGCCGATTGGAGCGCTGACGCCAACATCGGAGGGCCGGTGACCGCGGAGGGATTGACGATCTCGGGGGGGGCCAGCAATCTGTCCCTCGATATTTCGCCTCAGCAGACGGGACTCTATCGCTTGCAATTATCTTTTATGGCGAAGGGGGACGGGAAACCCTATGTCATCGCGCGAGCGGAAGCTCTGAAGAAATAGGGCTCGGAGAGTATCTAACATCGGGCGAGAGCGTCTCGCCCGATTCTGCTTCACATCTTAAAGGGTCTTCATATATTCGATGAGATCGAGGCGTTTTTCGGTTTCAGCTTCCCAATCGAGACCAAGATAGGTCACCGTATCATGACCACCTGACATCTGAGCAGGACGGCCTGTCTCATAGACTTCCGTGTTCTCCATCGGTTTCTGCCACTCAAAACCAACCATTTCCGTATCAAAAAGCATGCTTCCCACGATAAAGCGCTGAGGGCGCTGACTCGGGACGAGCAGATGATAAAGCGTGGGCACAGAACCATTATGCAGGTAGGGAGCGCGCGCCCAGATACCATCGAGCGGAGTTGCGACATAACCTAGAGCCCAATCACGAGGCCTCAGTATGGGACGACTATCCTCATAGCAGGCCGATCCCATCTCTTTTTTCGGGCAGCCTTCGTGCAGGGCCTTATTGAAGCCTTCGTAGGTTACATCGCTGGTCGCGCCGAGCCTTGCGGGGTCGGTCCCTACCTCTTCGGCAGGATAAACCTTGCGATCACCGACATGACAGCTCGCGCAATACTGAGAGTAGAGGACCTGGCCGCGCTTGGCGCGATCCATATCGACTCGATAGGGATAAGGCGGCGGCGGCAGCTGATCGATGAAGCGCGTGGAACTCGCGATATTCTTTTGATTAAGGTTTTTCACATCGCCGACGACGGCTACTTCCGCGGCTACGACGGGATGCACACCACTCGGCATATCACCCGTCCAATGACTCACTTGCCGATCTTTTTGCGACCAAACACTCATAATCTTGGTGATGGTGGGAGCCTTCGGCATCTTATCCAGCTGATCTTCATTCGCATAATTGGCCAGCGTCAGCCCAACAGCATCGGCACGTCCAGGAGTTCGATCGAAGTAGCTGGCGGCTCCCGCCGGAGCGTACACAGTCTTATTGATGAACAGATCCTGGTGAGCGCGCCCAGCGAGAACACCGTCTTTGATCGTCGAAAGTATTTTGTCCGTAAAGTTCACATAGAGTTGGCGCTCAAGATATTCGGCGAAGGCCACCGATACATCGTTTCCGTAGAACCAGCCGGCTGGCTTTTCTTTGATGGCCTGCCTGACAAGATCAGCGCGATAGTGGGGATGATTGACAATATCAGCAAAGAGTTTGAAGAGCCCACTGCTATCAAAGTGAGAATTGCCTGCACCGACGAGATCGATCACCCGTCCATCAGGACCTGCGACCCGCCCGATATGACAAGCACCACAGGTCAAGGTCGCTACCTGCAGGGGAGTCTGAATAGGGAGGCCCCCAATCTGAAGACCTTGGGACGAGTAATTTAACCCCAGAGGCAATCCCGATGTGGGATTGAGAGGATCGGATGAAAAACCCAGGCGTGAAAAGTTTTTGCCTTGGGCAGCGACGAGATCAGGAAATAATTCGGGGGCCAAACGCAAAAGAACGTAGGGAAACCCGCCGTGACCGAGGGAGGCGGTCGCGAAGGATTTAAAATCAGAGCGATTGTTTTGAATATAATCACTGAGACGAGCCTGCCGCATTTTATATTCTTTGCACCAGAGAGAAGAAGGCTCTTCGCAGGCCCCCTTGGCATCGCGCATTTCCTGGGCAAAGGGAGCTTCTGCGCCCAAAGCTTTCACAGAGATGACCGTCGCTAGAAATAAAGAAGTCGAGATTCGTCTGCTCCTCAGACCCAAAAGACCCGACGCAATACTGATTATCTTCATACGCCCCCCCCTACGGTTTACAATGTAACAGAAGCCTTTGTTAACCGAGCCGCTCCGATATGGGAAGAGGTATTTTCAGCGACGAAATGAGTTTTTTATCGCCCATTATAGCAAGCGGAGTCCACTTGCTAAGACTCCTGAAAAACTGATCTTTTTATGCACCATCGACCTATTTTTGCCGGGGGGTGGAGGCAAGGCTTTCTCTGAAATTGCGGAGAGCTGAAAGATTGGCTGCTCGCGTGGACGGTCTCAGAACCGCCGGGGACGGCAGCATCCATGATCCTGACACGCAGGCTACCGAAGGGAGTTGGGCAAAATCCTGGTAATTACTGGCACGAAGGCCTCCCGATGGCACCCAAGAAAGTGAGGGAAAAGGCGCCGCAAGCTGCTGGAGATAGGCGGCGCCTAAGGCAGCGGCTGGAAAGAATTTAGCGCAAGACAGGCCGAGTTCCTGGGCTTGCATCACCTCGCTGGCGGTGCTGATGCCAGGAAGATAAGGCCAGTTCGCATCCGCCGCATCTCTGACAAGCGAGGGACTCAGTCCGGGACTGACTCCGAAGTGGGCCCCCGCATCGCGCGCCCTCTTCATATCAGCCAGTGTGCAGAGCGTTCCGACGCCGATCGAAAGCTGAGGCGCTTGCCGTCTGATCAGAGTCAAAGCTTCCCAGGTCGCGCTGCTGCGATGGAGGAGCTCGACCGCCGGATACTGAGCCTCGACCAGTAGATCGATGATGGCAGGCAGATCTTTCAAGCTGGAGCCTGCCGCATCCGCCTCATCATCGGCGTAAATCTGCAGCGTGGGAAGAACGCGATAGAGTCTGAGACGAGTCGCTAACTCTGGGGCTGTCATCTTAACTTCTCCTCGCACCCAATTTCCAGAAGATCTTGGGAATTTTAAATAGTTCCAGGTTCATATTCTACTTAAAACTCGTAAGCCCAGCCGCATTGCAAACCAAGATTCGGCAGGGATCCTGACGGAGACTCTCGGGGCACGAGACTCACAGTGGGTATCGCGTGAGAGAATTGAGCAAAATTCACGGAGGAAACAACCAGGAAATTGACGCTCAGAAAAGCAAAGACATTACGCAAGGCAAGCACTTGATGCTCACGTATCGCGTTATAGCCGTAAATACCGCCCAGAATTAGAGCTGTGTAGGCGATCTGCCTCTGCTCGGTTCGATGTGTTTGCTCGTCCGTGTCGACGACCCATTTCTGGTACGTCTCGCGATCAAGCGGCTGACCCGCTGTTAACTCCTGATCCATGTGCAAGAGCAGATTGGGCTTATTCAGGCGCCCAAATGTTGAGCTCAGCATGAGAACACCCGCCGTCTGCGTCGCGCCATAAGCGAGTTTAGTCGCCAAACCACGCTGATCGTTATAGTAGCCA
Organism: Oligoflexaceae bacterium; assembly: GCA_947474445.1. Lineage (GTDB taxonomy): Bacteria > Bdellovibrionota_B > Oligoflexia > Oligoflexales > Oligoflexaceae > Oligoflexus. Next base: position 8,633 of record CANJJY010000018.1, on the reverse strand, counting down.
TAAAAGCCAATAACCAGCGCGGCGGTGCCGGAGGCAAGATCCTCCACCCATTCCGCTCTACGGAGCCCACGTTGCTCTTTTTCCACAATTGCCATGTACCGCCGCTCAAGTGAGCCAGGGTCCTCTGGTCCATCCGTCTGAGCGACAAGCGTCCGGGACCACAAAGAGAGGAAAAAGAGGAGGCTATAGATCCAAGCCGGCAAAGACATAGGTGTGATTGACCCTCTTAGCAAGGAAGCGCAAAGGCTGCCATTCGTTAGTGTATTGAATGCCGATTTTATAAAAGGCAGCTTCGAGCGAAAAACCAAATGAGGTCTTTGCCGGTGAATAAGCGACAAAGGCAGCTAACTGCGACAGCCGATACGTGTAAGACAGTGCCTGTCCCCGAAAATCAGGTCCTTGAAACAAGCCTGAGAATGGAAGGATGCTACCGACTATCGACTCGCCGATAGGATGCCGTCCATTCCAAATCAAACTGAGGCTGCTTGATGCTTTAAAGAATTGATCCGTTTCAAAAAAAAGAAGGCCTGGCCGTCTGCCCAAGCTGACTGAGAGATTGCATGCGTAAGAGTAAGGTCGGCAGGTACATATTCTTTGACATCAAGCCCGTCGCTAAATCGATGTCGGCGCCCCGCTCTCGCTTGATCGGAGCCAGTTCGTCTGATCGCGCCAAGGCTCCTTCTAAGGCATCGTAATCACCGTGCAGGGTACTGCGCTCGTAGCCATAGACTTTCGGCGTCAGGAGTCCATCGTAGGTATCATTGAAAACCCCAAGAGGCCCGATCCAAGTCCCCGTCAGCTGCAAGATAGATTGCTTTATTTCGGTATAATGGAGCTCGGGAAGATTCGGATTATTGATCTTATAAGCTCCTATCTCATGGATAGGAATCAAGCTCAGGCCATAGCGTTCATATTGGGCGCGCGCTTCGATTAAGCCGGACGCATCTTGAAAGCTATTTTTGCGAAAGAGTGAATCGACAAATGCGGGATTGAGATCTTTTTTCAAGACGCGCTGCAGGATGTGGAGGCCATCTTCGTTGGCTTTAAGCAGACCCTGAATACCGATCCGACTTTGATTGACGATGCCGCTTGACCAAGGCAAACAAAGCGTTCTCTTGCTATCGGTAAAAAATGAATGGCACAGACCCTGCGTCTGCAAAGACAAGGAACTATCGCCGGCCTGAATCTGATGCCGTAGAGGAAGGGCAGCGTAGCTGCGCGTTCCTCCGCTCAAAAAACACAAACCGATGATGAAAAGAACCCACACCTTCATAGACATGAGGCACCGGTGAGGTATTGAAGCAAGGCATCGCGACGCGATTCATCGAGCGATTGAGGGTCAATGCTTCTACGGAACGCCGCTGCATCATCGCGCAGGCTGTACATGCGTTTGGCGATCTGTCCCGACTTTTCTCCCGCGATCCAATCCAAATCAGTGATGAGGTCGTCGAGATAGACTTGCGAGTGTTCGAGGAGAGGAAAAGCAACTTCGGCTTTTACACCGCAAAGGAGGTCGAAAGGCGATCTGTCTTCATTGGCGTCGAATTCAGGAAAGACGTCTTTGCTGTAATTGACGAACTGCAAAAGATTCAAAAATCCGCGATAGGTGCGAGCTTTGATGGCCCATGGACTGTTCCCCTCGATCGAACGGAGAATGACAATGGATTCGACCACAAAAGAACGCTGCTCGGAGCCGACGTAGGGAATGGCAAAGAAAAGATCGCTATTGCGAGCGAGCGTCCCCACGTAGGTGTGAAAAGATGTGCCGATAGCTTGAAATTGTTGGGATTCTGTCAGAGGCGCTTTAATCTCTAGACTTGAAACCTCACTCGGGGGGACGTCCGGCCGACTCGCTTCTTCTTTGGTGACAATAGAAGAAGTCTTTTGGCTTCGAGGTTCCTTGATCAGGATTTTGGAAAAAAAGGAGTAGGCATCGATCAGATTAACTCCCGTAGAACCGGTATAGGCTGTCGCCAGAAGATACCGAGCCTCATCATCGGTCGGGTGAATCTTTCGGTAGCTTTCTAACTCTTGAATAGCCTCGGCATACTGCCCCTGGTTCAATCGTTCGCGCACGGCATCGAGGGGGTTGGTGTTCTCAGCTCGGGGCTGACACTGGATAGAAAGAATGATTAATCCCATCCAGGAAATGGCATGAAGAGACCTGATAAACCTAGTCAACTTTGAACTCCAGGTGATGGCCTAGACCTTTGATGGCTTCAAGATGAACCTCTTGAAACGGGGCGTCTGACTGTGGCTGGAGCAGGCCCTTGAGTTCAAGTGTAAGGACCGCATTTCTTTTAAGGTCCATTGTCATCACCATGTTCTCGACCATCAATCCATAGGTTTCATTCCTCCAGCTCAAGTTAGCGGCATCGAGGCTTGCCTGCTGACCTTGAATAGAAAGATGAAGGCTTCCACGGATCTTCGGAGTGGACTCCGCCGCTGAGTTCTCTTCCTGAGACAACTCCTGACTCAAAACCGACAGCGAGTCTAAATTGATCCTATAATCGTCCCATGCTTCATCCTGCGCTGCGGCAATGACAAAGCTCCGAACCGTCTCGCGCAGCTCGAACTGGACGATCAGTTCAGCAGGATTTTGCTTCATCAGAACCTGCACAGGTCGATGGAGCAAGCGCGCACCACTCAGGCTCTGCCAGGTGATGATAGATTCGTCGGAGGGACCCAGCGGATGGGCCGCACCCAGCTCCGCAAGAGTCTCCTGTAAGATGGCTAAGCTCCTCACAGGGCCTTCTTGAATGTCTGATCCGAGGATGCCTGTGGCCCTGGGAAGAGATGGGACCTCGGCCTCAGGGCCTAGGGGAATATCAGCGATGCCAGGGGGCAAAGAAACAGCAGCCTCCCTGCTCGGATGACTTAATTTGCTATCGACTTGCGCAAAGACGGCCGCAGCGTTCTGGGCGATGGATTGGAGCTGTCGCAATTTGGGTGAATAGGCATTGTTTTGTTCGTAGGCGAGTGGATCACCTTGACCGTCCCCAGGCCGCGGGCCCTCAGCTTTCAGCCCACATCCAACGAGCCAAGTCAGGCCTCCAATGAGGATGATAGCTGGCGATCTCAGGAACTTATTCAAAATTTGAATCTCAGAATAGTCGGGGTAGAAAACGAAAAGCTTTCAATTGGCGGGGATCCTAGCACTTGAAGCTGAGTAAAGCCATGCGTTTCGATCGCTCTCGAAAGCATGACTTATTTAGTATTTCATGATGGCCATAACGAGGATGTTTGAGAGTCTCTTACTCCTCCGGCGTATCAAAATGAACGATCTTTTTTACTCTTTCTGCTTCACCTGAAGTACCAGCGCCGGCAGGCCGGGTTTAACCGCAACCGTGCGAACGATGGCATTTGAACTATCGCAGCTCAAGGCCAGAGTACCACTGACGGCAACTGTAAATTTTGAGGTGTTTGTCAATACCAGGCTGCTCCCTAGCCGTACATCTGCCGTTGCTAGCATTGGCCCACTCGCTGGAGGCAGAGCCAAGGTACCTGTACCTACACTAGCCCCATCGAGAGATGCCGTCACAGTGCCTTCGAAACCACTGTGGTACGTTGTGCCGCGAATACCCGTCACCGAAAGACTGATCATAGCTGCGCTGTCGCCCGTATTCGTCAAGGCACTTTTCCACTCGGCGAGAATACTGTCTTCGCTTGCATCCGTACGCAAAGCCATTTCAGCCTTGAGAAGATCGGAGACATTGAGCTCAAATGTCTCTTCTACAGTCGCCGATTGATCCGCGGAGGCAGCATTACACGCTGCTGTCACACTGCTCGATTGCTTTGCGGGCAAGGTTGTGCGCGTAAATGCATAGCTGCTTCTGGAAAAGCCTTCGACTTTTACCGTCTCATTCGCTTGAGGTGTGACCCATCCAAAGGGTGCGATGGCCGAAAGATCCGTGTCAGACATGAAAAAGGCGCCCATCCAAGCGCGTGCTTTGATGACGGCACTAGAGCTTGATCCCATATCCGCCGTTAGATTTTTCAGGCCTGCGGCTTCGAAAGGACTCACGGGATCTCCGTTATCATCCAAGGAAATCAGACCCGATTTTACGCAGGATGCAAATCCCGTCGTCGGCAAGACTGTGGTTCCGCTGACATCCATGCACACTTTCACGCTGGAGCGACTCGCGCTATAGGCTGGCTGTCCGTTCGTTGGATTCGCGTCGTAATCAGAAGCCGTGCACGCTCCATAGTTATTCACGTTGCCATCAAAATAGAGAGACGTGCCGTTCATCAGCAAGCGGGCACCACAGCCTGGCCCGATTCCGCTCCCAACTTGAGTCAACCCGACTAAACCTGTCTGAGGATTCGAAATGATTTGGACGATGCCCGTGCTGCCATTATAAAACGCGGATCCCGCAACTTCGCCGGCAGCCTGAGTTGATAATTGAGACGGAGAATTGCTGCCAATGCGGAACCACATATTAATCGCATCGTGCTGATCGGCAGTTCCAAACATTCCAATGGCCTGTGCACCGAGCTGATACAGTGACCATGTCCCATCTTTATAGCCATATCCTGTGCCAATTCCAGCTTTTGCTGATGCTGCACTGTCAGCACTAAAGCAGCTCAGAGAAACGCTGTCCCCCGTGTCTATCGCATAGCCATTTTTAAAGGTGCTTTTTAAAGCAATGGCGGTGAGGCTATAAGCATCGAAGGTAATGTCGGTCGAACCACCTTCCTTGGAAATCGGAAAGGTCCCAGCACTACTCCTTTGGGTATCAAGACAGGGTACATAACTCGAGGATGTCTGCTCGAGGGCACTATTTAACGCCAAATCGAGATCAGCTAATCTATCTTTGATGACGGTGGGTCCCGCCCCAAAAAAACGTTGTTGAATGTCACTCATCGTTTCACAAGCCGTGGCCGCGGCACTGCCTTGGCCGAATTCGGTCGTGCAGGCACTTACTAGGGCTGTTCTTTGCAAGGCCGTCGTCGCCGTAAAGCTTTTAGGAGTATTAGCTGTAAAAGTTTGAGCGAGATGAACCGCAGCATTTGCTTTGGTGCTATAAGCCACCGTCGATGCGGTTGATTGGGTATCGTCATCTTTTTTATTGGAACAGGCATGAAGAGAAGTGATGCCTATCAAGCTAATGCCCAGAATATGATGCGAATACTTCACTGCGATCCTCAACGTTAAAGATTAGGGATTTCGCCTCTTCGATCGCCATCATCATTGAGGCTTTGAAGTTATTTTAGCTCTAGAGAGTAGGCCCTTCAAGACGGGTAAGGAATTCCCAGGCAAATTTTGCTATTCCAGAACGAATCTCACAGGAAAATTGAAGTTCACGTAATGAAAGGCCGTTGAACCGGGACAAGGAGCCAATGGCTCGATCGGTGCCCGCGCCCCTTCGCCCAGCCCGGAGCAGACGATTTTGAGATTTTTAGCCAGAACCGGTTCTTCTCTCCCCATACATTTTCGAACACCGACTTCAAGTTCTGGCGGGACATTTAAGCAGCTGTTGATCGGCGCCACTCCGAGAGTTGGGGTTCCCTGATAAGTAATATCCAAAGCCAGCGTTTTCGTGTCGCTCGCCTGAGCCGGAGCCCATTCAACGATAGGGTTACTGTCGAAGCCTCCTCCTGCTGGTCTCGACTGCTGGAGAGTCAGGGGCTTATCTTGTGAAGTGTCCTTGTCCCCTTCGCCACAGCTGACCAGGACAAGGCCTACGAGAATAGCGACCGATGCACTTTTAAACTGAGACATGACTTGACCCCTTTTTAAGGTTGGCGGTACAGCCCCAAGGAGGGCTAATTTTATGAGAGCCTCCTCGATTCCTTCAAACATGCTATTTGAATACCTCTAAGGCGCCCGCTCCAACGACCAAACCTCATCTTAACATGCACACATCGACTCGTGCACCCCAGCGGCGTTGAAATTATCGCTTCTGCAAGGTGATTCCCATGCTCCATAGCGCAGTTTGGTTCCCAATTCGCCGCCGGGGTTAAACTGCACATACGCTTCAGCCTTGCCCGATGCAATCTTCTCATCATTCAGCTTAATCGCTTTACAGAGAATGGGCATGGCGGCTTTCCTATCCAGTAGCTGCAACAGAGCCACAACAGGAAAGACCAAGGGCAGGGGCTTCCCGAAAGCAAAACCGAGAAAATCAAAGCTGCACTAAGCGATACCAGCGGCAAAGGCTCCCCAGACATTGAAGAGTCGGCCCATTCTCTGACGTTCCCTTTGCCACCTTAAAACCTAGAACTTAGCAAAATTATTAGCCCACTAACTCGAGGAAAAAATTTTCTAGGTTATCTGAAAATCTTAGTTTGCAGAGTATCGATAGGAGTGCTATTTCGCCGTATTAGCAACGATCCCAAACTAATCCTATGGATAACGGTCTATGCTACAAGCCCAATCAAGTCCATTTAGGGCAGACGCAAAATCAACAATTGAGGTGCAACGATGGAAAGGCTGAATTGGTTTATTGCCACAGCATGCCAAGTTTTTGGGTTTATACTTTTTACCTTGATATTTCTTGGGTGGATGGGCTTCTACTTCGCTCCTGAAGTGTCTGCGTTCCATTTCGCTCGTAACAACCTACCTATGTTAACTATGGGCGTTCTCATATATCTCGTTGGCCACCTTTTGAAAGGACAAGTTAAAACGAAGAGAACGCGCGATGAATAAGATAATTATCGTCTTGTTTTCTTTCTTTGCTTGTTCTTCTCTCTTCGCTGCTACTGAGCGCTATGAAGAGATTTGTTTCGACGATGTCGGTGGCGAGTGCGTCACGGTATATTTCAACAAACACGGCTACTATGAATTAAACAGCCAAAATTTAGAAATAGTTAGCGTTTTGCGAGAACATTACCCGTACAGCTTCGAGCGGGGCTTTAATATCCAATATACTCACCCCATCTCCTATCAAAAGCTGAAAGCTGAACACAACATCCAACAGCATTACACAAGCTCCACAAGTCTTTTTGAGGACTTTATGGCGATGCCGGATGAGCAATGGGCCGCTTGGAAAGATACCGTTTATTGTGCCGGAGCCGTTGTGAGTTGCGGCGCTGCGGGTACTGCGACTACGGGAACAGCAGGCTGGGCTTTGCCCGCCGCTATTGTAGCTTGCGTGGGCGCAGCGGGACAGTGTGGAGACGCTGTTAGAAGTGTAAATAAATGGCTGGCTATGAAGAGAAAAGCAGAACTAGATGCGGGGATAGACTGGGACGCATATTATAGAGCCACAAACGATAAGATTAGGGACCACATGGGTGGTACAGGTGGGGGCGATGGCCCTTCAGGTGGGGGTCCGAGTGGCTCCAAAAGTCCAGAAAGCCCAGCCACAGGAGGGTCTGTTGGTCCTAAGCGCACAGGCCGCGTAACAATTGAGCCTAATGTCCGAAGATCTAGTTCTCAGTAAGTGGCCCAAAAGTCAGGGGGCGCAGCTGAGTTCAGCCTCTCAAAGTCGGTCCTTGGAGTGATGAGGCTCTTCGCTCGTGAACAGGTCTTACGATATATTCTGCAAATAGTTCGCAAAAAACACGAGTCATGACTCCAAACATACCTTTTGAATTCCTCTAAGGTGCCCGCCCCAACTACCAAGCCTCAAATTAACATGCACACATCGCCTCGTGCACCCCAGTGCCAGCGAAATTATTGGCTCCGCAAGGCCCAGCCTCAAAAGGCTTAAAGAACAAAACCAATGCGATAAGAATGAGTTGGATGGTCATACATGAGGAGCGATTCGAGGTATCCATAGTAGTACTGAATCATCAGATAAGGCATCACTCCAAAAAGCCTGGTCCGAACCTTGACGCCTGATTCCCATGCTCCATAGCGCAGTTTGGTACCTGACTCGCCGCCGGGATTAAACTGCACATACGCTTCAGCCTTGCCTGATGCAATTTTCTTAAAGATCCCATCGACGGTCAAACGTGAGTACCAAAAGCCCGTATATTGTTTGATATCGGCATTGGTTTGCCAATCGATGTCATAGATCCAAAACAAACGCGTATCCCAAAGAATCTGATAGCCGTTCCAGCCATATTGCGCGCCGGTCTCGACAAATGCACGATCAAGAGAGCGCGAATCTTCGCCTGCTCGACCGTTGGACTTGTGTTCGTTGCCGAATCGAAGTGTACGCAAAAAACGTTGCGGTCTCTCCCATTCATAAAACAGTTCCGGATTAAAATTAATATCCTGAAATGGCCTTGATTGTGAGGTGAACTTCCAAAACATCATTTGCGTGTAGGCTAAATAGAGATCGATGCCAACGATCGGGCGCATTTTGAGACTGAACTGTACTTTGGTGTCTGGGTTTCCACCTAGTATATAGTTGTCCTTATAGCGAAAGAAATTATTCTCTTCCTTGGCTTCTTCAACTTTAAGTTCGGGAGAGATCTGAGTGGCGGGATCGAGAGATTGCTCGGGGTTAGGCTGCTCAAGCTCCTGAGCGCCGAGTATGGGTAGCGAGACACACAAATCAAAACATAAGAAAACAGCGGCACGAACCAAACCGTTCACGAAGTCCCTTTCTTTGGATCTGTTTCTGATACAAGTCGCCAAGGGATAGATATCCAAAGGCTTAGTATAGATGAAGACTGATTAATCTCCTAAACAGGCGCATTGCAATTAAATCTTCTACTTTATGAAGGTTTGATTGACCTTC